>JBFFLO010000014.1:0-19283 GCA_041554895.1 Lutimonas sp.
AATGACCAATCTCCCAAAACGATAGGTCAGGTAGATGATCTGGTAAACAATATTGTTTTCGGAATCATATTAGTCGTTACCGTATTGATGTTCTTTTTAGGGTTTAGAAATGCACTCTTTGTAGGGTTTGCCATCCCTATGTCGATGCTTATGTCTTTGATGATCTTGGATGCTTTGGGGTATTCCATGAATACCATGGTGCTGTTTGGTTTGATCATGGGGCTTGGTATGCTGGTGGACAATGGTATCGTTGTCGTTGAAAATGTATACAGGCTTATGGATGAAGAAGGCATGAGCAGGAAAGAAGCTGCTAAAAAAGGGATTAGCGAAATTGCCTTTCCCATCATCATTTCTACAGCCACTACAATTGCTGCCTTTATTCCTCTTGGCTTATGGCCCGGAATTATGGGCGATTTTATGATCTATCTCCCCATTACATTATCTGTGGTGCTGGGTTCCTCCCTTTTTGTGGCCATCTTTTTTAATTCTGTTTTGGTTTCGCAATTTATGAGCACTGAAGACAAGGATATGTCACGCAAAAGTATTTTTACCATTACAGGGATATTATCTCTTTTTGGTATCCTTATCATGATTATTGGAGGACCATATAAAATTTTTGGATCTATTATGATCACTACGGCTATTTTACTCTGGTTCTATAGGCTGGTACTGAGGAAAATGGCCAAATATTTTCAAGACAATATTTTGACCAGGTCGGAAATTTGGTACGAAAAGACCTTAAAATTGTCACTGAGCGGATGGAAACCTTATGCTATTGCGATAGGAACCGTGATCTTGCTATTCCTGGCTTTTGCTGGTTTTGGGGCTTCAGTGGTTACACAAAGGACCAAAGTTGAATTTTTTCCGGACAATGTTCCGAACCAGATCATTGTTTATATAGAATATCCGCAGGGAACAGATATTGAAAAGACAAACAAGATTACCCAAGAAATTGAGGAACGCGTTTATTTATTTCTTAATGCCGATGAATATCTTGACAAGGGATACAATTTCATGGTTGAAAGTGCAGTCGCCCAGGTTGGAGAAGGGGCCGGCAATCCTCAAACTGACGCAGGGTCTGCTGCTGAGATGCCTCATAAATCAAAAATTACGGCATCTATGCGTGAATTTAAGTATCGAAAAGGCATGGATAGCGAAAAGCTAAGGCAACAAATACAGGAAGCACTTGTGGGAATTTATCCCGGAGTGGCCATAAGTGTTGAAAAAGACGCCAATGGACCGCCAGCCGGTTACCCCATCAATATCGAAATAGAGGGTGATGACTACGCTGAGCTCATTCAAACCGCGGAAAAAATGAAAGATTTTATCAATTTGCAGAGTATTCTCGGTATCGATGAGTTGAAAATTGACGTAAATCGGTCAAAACCATCTATGTATGTCAATATTGACAGAAGAAAAGCTGGTGAGCTCGGGGTAAGCGCGGGGCAGGTGGGTCAGCAGTTGAGGAATTCAATCTTTGGTTCAAAAGCCGGTATATACAAGGAAGAAGGCGAAGATTATGACATCTATGTAAGATTCAACGAAAGAGATAAATATAATAAAAGCGCGATTTTTAACCAGAAGATAACCTTCAGGGACCCTGCAACAGGAAAGATTAAAGAAATACCTGTTTCGGCTGTAACGCATCAGAAAAACAATTCGGGGTTCAGTGCGATCAAGCATAAGGATGTAAAAAGAGTGGTTACATTGTATTCTGCGCTTTCACCGGGATTTACAGATGCCGGTGCCATTGTAAACCGAATACAAACTGAGATGGAAGGTTTCTCTGATCGCCCAACAGGCGTAAAGATCGACTATACCGGGCAGATTGAGGAACAAAATAAACAAATGGCCTTTCTCGTAGGCGCCTTCTTCTCGGGGCTTGGACTTATCTTTTTAATCTTGATCTTACAATTCAATTCGGTCACAAAACCCGGGATCATCATGTTGGCCATTTTCCTGAGTTTGATCGGGGTTTTTGGCGGTTTGATTTTTACCGGTAGTCCTTTTGTGATCATGATGACAATGGTCGGTATCATTTCTTTGGCCGGTATTGTAGTTAACAATGGGGTGGTTTTACTGGATTATACCCAACTGCTGATCGATAGAAAAAAAGCCGAACTAGAACTCGACGAAGAAGCATATCTCGATGACGAAAATTTGCTCAACAGCATTGTTAAGGCTGGCAAAGCCAGGTTGAGACCTGTTTTACTAACGGCTATTACTACAATATTAGGATTAATACCTTTAGCTATTGGCTTCAATATAAATTTCTATACGCTTTTTACAAAGTTCGATCCTCAGATCTATATTGGTGGAGACAATGTAGTGTTTTGGGGCCCTTTGGCCAAGACCGTCATATATGGCTTACTGGTCGCTACTTTTTTAACATTGGTCGTTGTACCCATACTCTTTTATTTAATCACCAGATTTAAAATGTGGCTAAGAACAAAAACACAAGCTTCGATTTCTTCATAAGTCAAGTATGAAACCATGTCGTGAAGGATGATGAGGTGAATGTATTGCGAAACGAACTTCATTCAGAACAAGTTCGTTTCGCATTTTTATTTTTATGACGCGGCAAGACCGTTCAAAGTAGTACAATTTTTAAAAGAAATCCAGGGCTGCAGCTTAAAACCAGAAACCTACGTTGATATACCAAAAATTTTGATTGTTGTCAGGGTTCCAGGAATAGACCAATTCAACGGGTCCAATAATCGTGTTTATTCCATAACCCGCAGCATATCCTGTTCTTGTATCCTCAAAAATTCTGCCATCATTCCAGATATCATCCTTTATCCTTCCAAAATTACCCGTAAAATAAAGAAAGTTCTTTTTAAACAGCTCATACCTCAGCGTGAGTGCTGTCCTTAAAAATGCGGACTCGTTTAACTCGGCAAAACCATATCCATAAAAAGGAACGAAAGTGTTGATATAATTTTCATTATAACCCCCAAGGTGATAATCAAGTACTCCATTATCGTTATTACCTAAAGTTATCCCAGCTTCCGAAAGGACATGAAAGGTAAGTTTGTCGAAAAAGGTATAGGCAAAACCAAGCCTTCCATACAATTGAGAAAAGGGAGTAAAATTCTCATTAAAATCACTCGAAACCCCGTAAAGAAGGTACTCTGTATTTAAAAAAACCCCTTTTTTTGGAAAATACTTCGTGTCATAAGTATCAAGCATAATCTTACCAAAGGCATTTAGAAAATGGCTTTTTTCAAAATAAATCCTATTGATGTTATCCTCAATGATTTCATCAGTAAAAGCATTCAGATATTTATGCTCAATTCCGACTCTAAATGCCCAACGGTCTTTAATAGTAGATTGAAAGAACAACCTCGTGGTGAAATCAATATAACGTATAGGAACCTGTAAACCAGATTCAAGTTGACCCGCTGATTTAGTGATAGGAAGCGTACTTGTGACTATATCTGATTTAAACGTATTATACCTTGTATTTAAACCGAAACTCCAGTTAAAGCCGTTGTCATAAAAATAATCAATATTATACCTGAGATTATCTCCAATGACAAAATCAGCAGAAACAAAATCATTCTTAAAAAACAAATGCTTATTGGTGAAATTAACCAGAATTCCCGTTTTATAAAGGTCGTCATAATGCGCACCAAATTGAATCAACGTTTCTTCCTTGTTTTCTATAATTTCAAACTCAACATTGGTGCCTCCTTCAACTGGTATAAGTTTGTAAAAGATGCTTTCAAAATTTCCTGTTGCCGTTAACACATCAATTCCCCTCATAAAATCCTCACGGCTAATGATCTCATTCTTTTTAAGGCCCAATTTTTTGATACAGTATTGATCCGTATAATTCCTGTTGCCTTTGATCAGGATTTCCTTGATCATAAATTCGTCATTAATCGAATAGGCTGCAATGGATCTTTCCGGGGCCCCTCCTTTTTGCCGGGCCGCCAATTCCTTCAGCTGATCTTCGACCTTTTCCATGGCCAGGTCGCCCCTTCTCATGATTTCTTCACTCTGGTCAAAGGAAAAGGTAGAAAACTCATCTAAATCAGGTCTAATATATAAATCTGATTGCTCGATCTTGTCTTCCCACTTATTATACATTTGAAAGCCTGCGATCTGTAGGAGTATTTCAGGAAGGGTATTGAGATCTTCAATGTCTTTCAGTCCTGCTGACACATTGACTCCAATAATATAATCAACTCCTTTTTCCTTCATTTTTTCCACCGGGAAATTATCTACAATGCCACCGTCCACAAGAACCTTCCCATCAACTTTTACAGGTGTTAATAATCCTGGAAACGAACCACTTGCCCTTATTGCCTCGGGAAGAAATCCCTTATCCAACACAACCTCTTCACCTGTTTCCAAGTTCGTAGCAACACAAAAGAACGGGATTTCCAATTTGCTGAAATCATCAACCTGATGTACGTGCTCAGTTAATTGGGAAAATATATTAAAAGCATTTTGCCCTGTAGAGACCGCTGAGGGCAATTCGATCTTGCCTTGGGTCAGAGGAAGGGTTATTGCATACTTACCATCGTTTTCCTTTTTATAAAATGAAGAAACTTCCCTGGGTAAATCATCTCGCACAAGGCCGTCCATATCGTAAACATGTAAAACGGAATCCAATTCCTTCGCACTGTAACCTGAAGCATAAAGCCCTCCGACAATAGCACCCATGCTGGTGCCTGCTATATAATCTATTCTCACACCGGCTTCATCCAATTTTTTTAAAACACTTACATGTGCGAAACCTTTAGCACCTCCCCCACTTAAGACCAATCCCACTTTAATATCCTTTTTGTCAGGAGGCATATCCTGTGCCTTGAGCATAGGAATAGAAAGTAAACAAAGGAATAAAAGGAAATATCTCATAAAGTCGATTTTGGGGTTTGTTCGATTTTAAAATGTTCAATTACTTTGGATGCCTTATCCTTACCTATAAGTTGCTCTACATCATCAAAGGTTGCAGTTTTCAGTCTTTTAATTGATTTAAATTTTTTCAATAATGTTAAAACCGTCTTCTCTCCTATACCAGGAATATTTGACAGATCGCTGTTTATCGCTCCTTTGCTTCGCTTGTTTCGGTGGTGTGTTATTCCAAATCTGTGGGCCTCATTCCTCAATTGCTGAATGATCTTCAATGATTCTGATTTCTTGTCGAGATACAATGGAATAGCATCGCCGGGAAAATAGATCTCCTCCAGTCTTTTAGCAATGCCAATAATAGCGATCTTACCCCTTAAACCTAATAGGTCAAGACTTTTTAAGGCAGACGACAACTGGCCTTTACCTCCATCGATCACAATAAGCTGAGGCAAGTCTGTTCCTTCTTCCAATAACCTTTTATACCTTCTATGGACAACCTCTTCCATGGAAGCATAATCATCAGGGCCTTCAACTGTTTTGATATTAAAATGACGGTATTCCTTTTTGCTTGGCTTCCCGTTCCTAAAAACCACACAAGCCGCCACCGGATGGCTGCCTTGTATATTTGAATTGTCAAAACATTCTATATGCCTGGGCTCTGCCTTAAGTCGCAAATCCTTTTGCATCTGGGCCATAATTCTTTTCGTATGCCTGTCAGGGTCTATAATCTGAATTTGTTTAAACCGTTCCTGCCTAAAATATTTGGCATTTCGTATTGACAATTCAACAATCCGTTTTTTATCACCTTGTTTTGGTACAGTCACTTTGACAATATCTCCAATCGCTACTTTGAACGGGGTAAAAATCTCCTCAGAAGTAGAATGAAAACGATCTCTGATCTCAACAATGGCGAGTTCAAGCAAGGACCTGTCATCTTCGTCCAATTTCTTTTTGATCTCGACGGTGTGAGACTGGATAATAGCTCCGTTTATGATTTTAAGGAAATTCACGTAAGCAAAAGATTCATCGGATACGATACTGAATACATCCACATTGGTAATTGACGGATTAACCACTGTTGACCTTGCCTGATAGTTCGACAACAACTCGATTTTTTCCTTTATTTTATGGGCTTCCTCAAATTCTGCCTTCTCTGCAAAATCAAGCATCAACTTCTCGAATCGTTTTATGGAAGATCCAAAATGGCCTTTGATAATGTTCCTGATCTCTTTGACATCCTGTTCATATGCTTCTTCCGACTGCAATCCTTCGCATGCTCCTTTACAATTTTTGATATGGTATTCAAGGCAAACCTTATATTTCTGATCTGCAATATTTTCAGGTGACAGATTGTAGGCACAACTTCTTAAAGGATATAACTCTTTAATAAGCGATAGCAATGCTCTTACAGTTTTTACGGAGGTATACGGCCCATAATATTCAGAACCGTCCTTCCATAAATTCCTTGTTAAAAAAACTCGGGGAAAAGGCTCCTTTTTGATACAGATCCATGGATAGGTTTTATCATCCTTCAGCAAGACATTGTACCTGGGCTGATACTTCTTGATAAGATTATTTTCGAGAAGCAGGGCATCAGTTTCTGTTTCAACTACAATATGTTTGATACTTGCGATCTTCTTGACAAGAACCCTTGTTTTTCCGTTCTCATGATGTTTTGTAAAATAAGAAGCAACCCTTTTCTTAAGGTTTTTTGCCTTACCTACATATAATAATTTATCCAACCGGTCAAAGTATTGATATACTCCGGGGGAATCGGGAAGAGATTTTATTTGAACTTCTAGCTCCAAACTAAAGTTTTCTTATCATCATTATGCTCTTGAATATAGTAAGATTGGCATACAAAACTACCTGCTATGCTGTAAATTGATTCATTTACTCCTGAAAATGGTCTCTAAGCGATTTAAGTTTCCTTATTATTTCAGTCAAAAACATTCATTTATGACAGTTTCAGTATTCAAAAAACAATGATTAAATAATTTAAAATTATTTTTTTGTGATTTCAATAAATCTATTTAAATACCTTGGCAAGCCCTGTTTATCATGACTTTATCCAATCAATATTCGTATTTTTATTGCTTCGAAAGATAGTATAAAAATACGTTTTTAAAATACAAGGAAATGAAATATTGGAAAAAACTTCCTCATCATAGTTTACAGACCAGAATTGAAAATGCACTGAAAGAAAATGTAGATTTTGAAAATGATACTTCTCTGGGCTACCCTGCCTCCAAACTAGATGACAAGGTTTTTTACAGTGACGCTCCATTTCTAAAAGATGCTCCCACCTTAAAAACTTATGTAGCCAACCCAAATCATATCGGATGTCATACTTTCGGATCGTCTGAAAGTGCATTTAAAGGAACACAGGAAATTGAACGCGAAGTATTAAGGGTTCTCGCTGTTGATTTTTTCAAAATGGAAGACGAACAATTTGATGGCTATATAGCACCTGGAGGAACCGAAGCAAATATCCAGGCTATTTGGGTCTTTAGGAATTATTTTAACAATCATTTTAATGCCAAAAATCATGAGATAGCCATTTTGGCTTCAGATGACACACATTATTCGATCCCTAAAGCCTCCAACCTTTTAAGCCTCGACCTTCTTCATGCCCCTGTTGATTTTAATTCAAGGGAGATTGACCCAGTGGCGCTTGAAAGCCTGGTTCAAAAAGCTGTGGCCGATGGTAAAAAATATTTTATCGTGATTGCCAACATGGCAACTACTATGTTCGGATCTGTAGATGATCCTAATGTATACACGGACCTGTTGGAAAGTATGGGCTTAGATTACAAATTGCATATAGACGGGGCCTATGGTGGTTTTGTTTACCCCTTCAGTAATTTGAAATCAAAGATAAATTTTTCAAATCCAAAAGTTTCTTCCATTACCATTGACGCGCATAAAATGCTGCAGGCTCCTTATGGAACAGGCGTATACTTATGTAAAAAGGGACTCATAGAAAATGTACTGACCAAAGAGGCTGAATATGTGGAAGGCATGGACCTGACCCTGTGTGGAAGTCGCTCTGGTGCTAATGCAATTGCAGTATACATGATCCTGTTTACTTATGGTCCCTATGGCTGGTATGAGAAAATAAGTGTATTACTGATGAGAACCAATTGGTTTTGCAAACAACTGGATCTTTTGGACATTCCTTATTACAGGAATGAATATATGAATATCGTCACCTTATATTCCTCTCATATCCCAAAAGATATAGCTGAAAAATTTGATTTGGTACCTGAACAGCACAACGAAAACAATAAATGGTATAAAGTCGTGATCATGGATCACGTTGAAATAGACAATCTATTGCAACTGATCGACGCCTTAAAAGAGCGAATGCGGTTATCCTAATTAAAAGTTGTGTTCTTCAGCAATAATATCTGAAGCAGCGGGTTTTTTCTTAGGGAAAATTGTTTTGTTGAAAACGATCAGCAGCCCTACCCCGGTGCTGATAGCTGTGTCTGCCACATTAAAAACCGGATCAAAAAAAGTTAAATTCCTGTTCTCAAAAAGGGAAAAATGATCCCCGCCAATCAAAGGCAACCAGCTTGGAAAATCAAAACTTATGCTTGGCACCCAATCAGGCAGCATGGTATCTACCATTGGAAAGTATAACATGTCTACTACTTTACCGTGAAAAAGAGAATTATATCCCCCCTCCGGCGGAAGAAAAGTGGCTACCTGACGATAACTGTCACTAAATAAAATTCCATAAAAAACAGAATCAATAATGTTCCCTAAAGCGCCAGCGAAAATCAGGGCAATTGCAGTAATCAAAATCCGATGTGCATTATTTTTTACGGCATCATACAACCAATAGCCTATCCCTGCTATGGCCACTAACCTGAATAAAGTCAAAAAGAGTTTGCCTGATTTACCACCAAATTCCTTGCCCCATGCCATGCCGTTGTTTTCCAAAAAATGAATTCTGAACCAATCAAGGCCCAAAACTTTGATCTCCTCGCCCAGCACAAAATGAGTCTTGATATAGATTTTGGAAACCTGATCAATTAGAAGGATGATGATGATAATAAAAACTGCTCTTTTCACGAATTTCTTGTCTTTTTTCAAACTAAATGGTCTCTTTTTACAGCGTCACAATTATACTAAAATTTAGTCTTTGGGGCCATACAAATAAATATTTACCAGAATTGTCCTGATGATAATGGTATTATCCTGATTTCCAATTGTCTGAAGCAACTTTTTTTCGGCATGCCTGAAACCTCTTCAGATATATCATTCACCAAAATACCCAAATCGGCTTCTGCATCAATATTTGTATTTCTTGTTTCCTGTAAAAATACACTCTCAGTATCAAGACTTAAGATTACAGCGAAATTTATATCCTTCAGCAAGAACTGATATGCTCGGTTCATTACCGAAGTTAAACAATTGGATATGATCTATAAGACCATATCCAATCATAATATTTTTAGCTTTTGATTCAATCCTTTGTTCAACGACTCCCTGACCAAAAGCATATACAACGCATAAACATTAGATCCATGAACAGGGTCTTCATAAGCAGTTGTATCTGTCTTTTTTTCTAATACTGCTGGTTCTTGGCAGCTATACTTAAAGTTGCATGAGGAACTAATTTTAGTCGTTCCTTTTGGATCAGGTTACCGGTAACGCGACAAACTCCATAGGTTTTGTTTTCGATTCTTAACAATGCGTTCTTCAAATCCCGTATAAATTTTTCCTGACGAATAGCCAGCTGAACATTTGCCTCTTTTGACATGGTCTCAGATCCTTCTTCAAAAGCCTTAAAAGTTGGAGAAGTATCATCAGTACCATTGTTACTGTCATTTTTAAAAGTGCTCTCAATCAAAACCAAATCCTCTTTGGCCTGTCTGATTTTTTCTTCTATGATAGACTTAAACTCTGCTAAGTCCTTATCTGAGTATCTAATCTTATTCTCGCTCATCACTTTACTTTTTCTAGGAACATCACAGTATTTACATGATCAAATACTATATCAATCCCATTTTCAACTTCTTCTTTTAGTATTAATTCCTTTGTTAATGTTTCATTTTTAATATAATCAGCATTGAGGGTCACTGCTTTATCGATAAAACCATCCTTTTTTATAGAAAGAATGATCTTGTCTGTCACTTCCAATCCACTTTCCTTCCTTAAATTTTGAATTCTGTTCACCAATTCTCTGGCAATACCTTCATTCTTTAGCTCCTCCGATATAGAAACGTCCAAGGCAACTGTTAAATTGCCTTGATTGGCAACTAACCAACCTTCTATATCCTGAGTTGTGATCTCCACTTCCTCTAAAAGGAGACTTTCCATTTTTCCATTTACTTCGATCATCAACGATCCTTCACGTTCAATGGTTTCGATATCCTCACTTGACAATCCCTTAATCGCCTGGCCAACATATCTCATATCCTTACCATATTTTGGCCCAAGTACCTTAAAATTAGGCTTTATGTTTTTGATAAGAATACCTGATGCATCCTGTAAAAGCTCCACTTCCTTTACATTTACTTCTGAAATAATTAAATCCGAAACAGCCTCAATATCTAATTTGTCCTGTTCATCCATAACAGGAATCATTATTTTTTGCAAAGGTTGGCGAACTTTGATCATTTCCTTTTTTCTGAGTGACAAAACCATCGAGGAAATTGTCTGAGCCTTTTGCATCTTTCTTTCCAGAGATGGATCGATCAATGTATCATCAGCTTTTGGAAATTCACCCAAATGTACAGAACTTAATTTATTATCAAAAACGTTTTTTGTTAAATCTCGGTATAAATTATCCATAAAAAATGGTGCAATAGGAGAGGCCATTCTTGCAGTCGTCAGTAAACATGTGTATAATGTCTGATAGGCAGATATCTTATCTTTTTGATAATCTCCCTTCCAAAATCTTCTTCGAGATAATCTTACATACCAGTTACTCAAATTCTCCCCTACAAAATCCTGAATGGCTCTTGCCGCTTTCGTGGGCTCATAATCATCATAAAAACCTTCCACTTTTTTAATCAGTGAATTCAGTTCTGACAGGATCCATCGATCTATCTCTGGTCTTTCCTGCAGCGCAATCTCCTTTTCTTTATATGAGAATTTATCGATATTGGCATAAAGTGAAAAGAAAGAATATGTATTGTAAAGCGTTCCAAAAAATTTTCTTCTGACTTCTTCAATACCTTCAAGATCAAATTTCAGGTTATCCCATGGATTTGCATTTGAAATCATATACCATCTTGTCGCATCCGGGCCATATTTTTCCATTGTTTCAAACGGGTCCACTGCATTGCCTAGCCTTTTTGACATTTTCTTTCCGTTCTTATCCAGAACAAGTCCGTTGGATACAACATTCTTATAGGCAACACTGTCAAAATTCATCGTTGCTATGGCATGCAAGGTATAGAACCATCCCCTGGTCTGGTCAACCCCTTCTGCTATAAAATCAGCCGGAAAGAAGTCATTGGCGTCTATCTTTTCCCTATTCTCAAAAGGATAATGCCATTGTGCATAAGGCATGGCACCAGAATCAAACCAAACATCGATAAGATCAGATTCTCTTTGCATGGCCTGCCCTTTATCCGAAACCAGGACAATTTTATCCACGATATTCTTGTGAAGATCAATCTTGTCATAATTCTCCTCGCTCATATCCCCCACTACGAAATCCTCAAAAATATCCTTATCCATAAACCCTTTATCGACGGACTTTTGCATTTCGGCTTTTAACTCTTCTACTGAGCCTATGATGATCTCTTCTGATCCGTCCTTTGTTCGCCAGATAGGTAATGGAGTGCCCCAGAACCTGGATCTGGACAGGTTCCAATCATTTGCATTCTGAAGCCAGTTACCAAACCTTCCCTCTCCGGTCGACTTGGGTTTCCAATTGATCGACTGATTCAATTCAAACATTCGGTCTCTTTTGTCAGTCACTTTTATGAACCAGGAGTCCAATGGGTAATAAAGAATAGGTTTGTCGGTTCTCCAGCAATTTGGATAACTGTGTTTGTATTTTTCCACCTTAAAAGCCCTGTTTTCTTCCTTTAGCCTGATAGCGATCTCCACATCAACCGATCTTTCAGGTTGTTTATCGTCTTCGTAATATTCATTCTTTACATATTTGCCTGCATACTCACCCATATGCGAAGTGAATCTTCCCTGAAGGTCTACCAAAGGAACCGGGTTATTATGATCATCCAATACCAGCATTGGAGGTACTTCCGGTTCTGCCTGTTTGGCAACCATGGCATCATCTGCTCCGAATGTAGGCGCCGTATGAACAATACCGGTACCGTCTTCTGTTGTCACAAAATCTCCGGCAATCACTCGGAAGGCATTTTCAGCATTTTGGTAAGGCAAGGCATAAGGCAACAACTGCTCATACCTTATACCGAGCAAGTCAGCTCCCTTACATTCGGCGATTATTTTATAGGGAATTCGTTTATCTCCTTCTTTATAGGCTTTTAAATCTGCTTCTTCAGTGACTTCCTCAAAATTCTTTCCCATCTGATAACCCACCAATTGTTTCGCCAATACTACATTGACCGGTTCAAAAGTGTATTGGTTATAGGTACTGATTATCACATAGTCTATTTTCTTACCAACAGTCAGGGCAGTATTGGAAGGAAGCGTCCACGGCGTAGTGGTCCATGCCAATATATAAAGATCCCCCTTGATGTTTTTAAGGCTTTCCGGCACGGTTGATGGTATCACCTTGAATTGTGCAACTACAGTGGTGTCAGTGACGTCCTGATAGGTCCCCGGCTGGTTAAGTTCATGAGAACTTAATCCCGTTCCTGCCTTGGGTGAATAAGGTTGGATGGTATAGCCTTTGTAGAGCAGTTTTTTTTGATAGAGTTCCTTGAGCAGCCACCATAAGGTCTCCATATATTTAGGCTTATAGGTCACATAGGGATCATTCATATCTACCCAATGACCCATTTTCTTTGTGAGGTCTTCCCAGATATCTGTATACCTGAGTACTGCCTTTTTACAAGCTTGATTGTATTCCTCGACACTTACCTTTTTTCCAATATCCTCCTTTGTGATCCCAAGTTCTTTTTCAACGCCTAATTCAATGGGCAACCCATGTGTATCCCATCCGGCCTTTCTTTGAACTTGAAAACCTTGAAGTGTCTTGTATCTGCAGAAAAGATCTTTGATGGCTCTTCCCATCACATGATGAATGCCGGGAAGTCCGTTTGCCGAAGGAGGCCCTTCAAAAAACACAAAACCTTCCTTCCCTTCCCTTGAGCTAATACTTTTTTGGAATATATCGTTCTCTTCCCAAAATTTGAGTATTTTTTCTGAAATTTCCGGAAGGTTCAACCCTTTATATTCTTTAAAAGTCTGACTCATGTTTTCTTGCGCATTTTGTTAAATTTGCAAAAGTACATATTTTCTGAAAATTTTCGTTCAATAGTATAAAAAAAGCATCACGCCAAGGCAAGATGCTTTTCTTTTTTCTTGTTGATTTTGGATAGGCTATTTTTTAATCACGACAAATTCGGTCCTTTTATTTTGTCTGTGTTCCAACTCTGTGCATTTTACGCCATTTGAACAGCCGTTGACCAATTTGGATTCACCAAATCCCTTTCCTGTGATCCTTTTTGAATCAACACCTATGCCGATAAGGTACCTTACCGTTTCGGAAGCTCGTTTTTGAGACAGCCACATATTATAACCATCACCTCCTCTAGAATCAGTATGCGACGCAAACTGTATGATCATCTCTGGGAATTTATCCATCAATCTGGCCACCTTTGCCAGCTCGTCATAAGAACTCTCAAGTATGTTTGCCTCATTCAGTTCAAATTCAATAGACCTTACATTTAGCATTTCCTTGCCATTTACGTTGACAAATTCCTTCTCATCAAGTTTTAAGGTAATATTGTTTTGAAACGCATTTATCCTGCCGGTTACCAAAGTGGTATCGGCCTCAAAATATCCGAATTTGTCAGCACCAATTTTATAGGTCTCATCACATTTAACCTTAAAGGAGAATTCCCCGTTTTTAAGGGCCTCGATCCTTCTGATCTTGTCTCCTTTAGAGTCATAGATCGCTGCAAATGCATCTGGTATGGGCTGACCTGTCATTTTATCAATAATAACCCCTTGAACAACCTGATCACAAATCGGGTTTACGGTCAGCTCCTTAAAAAAATAGATGTCATCGTCTCCCTTACCTCCTCTTCTGTTCGAAGAGAAATATCCGCTTTGGGTTTCCATATCAATTATAAATGAAAAATCGTCCCCTTTACTGTTCATCGGTTTTCCCAGATTTATAGGCTCTTCTATGGATCCGTCAAGTTTGGTCATATAAATATCATATCCTCCTTGTCCATCAGGCTTATTTGAAGAAAAATAAAGAATGTCTCCATCCACAAAAGGGGTATATTCTTTATACTTTGAATTTACCGTAGGTCCAAGGTTCTTTGGAGCACCATAATGTCCATTATTGATCGAAACTTCATAGATATCTGTTTCTCCGTAACCTCCTGGCATATCCGAAATATAATAGAGCTTTTTTCCGTCCTTTGACACAAATGGATGTCCCGTACTGTATTTATCATTATTGATCGTTAAGGTCATGATATTGGTTCGGCTTCCGGAATCCCCAATGTTAGCCCTAAAGATCTTTAGGTTACTTGATCTTATTTTTCCTCCCATATAATTATTAGAAGTAAAATATAATTCTTTAAGATTCGGTGAAAAGGCAACCATAGCGTCATGGTATTTTGAGTTTACCGCACTTGAGAAAGGCCTTACTCTTGTAATTTCTCCGTCTGTTTCTAAATTCCCTATATAAAGATCGAGAAAAGGCTGGTCATTCCCTTCCCAGGTCTTGTTGGAAATACCTGTTTTTCTTGATGAAGAAAACACAATTTTGTCCTTCCCATAAAATGTTGCACCAAAGTCACCATTCTCAGAATTTGCCTCTAGGCTTTTCACCTCGTATTCAGAAGCTGTAAGCTGCGAATAAGCAACTAAAGAAAATAATAAAAAAACAATGGAAAATAAACTTTTCATACACGCTAATACTTTAACACAAAGCCAACGAATTTCGTTGGCTTTTAGTATTTGATTTGATTACATTTTTATGATCACAAATTCAGTACGCCTATTCATCGCATGTTGTACCTCTGTGCATTCCACGCCATCGGAACAACCATTGATCAACTGACTTTCTCCATAACCTTTTCCTGTGATCCTGCTCGCATCTATCCCTTTTTCGAGAATATAATTAACCGTTGAGGATGCTCTTCTGGTAGATAACCAGGTATTGTAACCTACGATCCCTCTTGAGTCAGTATGTGAACCTGATTCAATGATCATTTCAGGATATTTGTTCATCAAGTCAACTACCTTATCCAGTTCTTTCATGGCCTCTTTATTTAGATATGAAGAATTCAATTCAAAATAGATGGGCTCAATATTCACTACATAAGTACTAGGTCTCACTTTTACAATTTCCTCGGGAAGCACTTCAGGCATTCCTTCCGGTTTGTCTTCAACTATTGCTGCAACGGGCTCTACCTGTTCCAAAATCTCTCCGGTACCCAACAATATGAGCAGTTTTAATTTTTTATCAGCTTCCATTGATGTGGTAAGTGACTTGCTTTGGGTCGTATAACCTTCCTTGCTGCCTTCCAACTTGTAACTGGTATCACAATATACAGGAAGTTCAAAAATACCTTCTTCATCAACAACTACCTCTTCCACTACATTTCCATCAGCATCTTTTATGGCTACAACCGCTCCCCTGATGATCTCAGTCGTGTTTTGATCCCTTACCTCTCCTGTAATCAGTTGACGACATTTGAATACTACAGGTTCTTCTTCAATAAATGAGTAGAGATCATCATCTCCTTCTCCTCCGCTTCTATTCGAAGAAACATAACCTTTTCTTGTTTTAGAGTTAATGATAAATGTAAAATCATCAGCACCGGAATTGATCGGTGCATTCAATAGTACAGGATCCGGCGTAAAATCGACCAAACGCGTGGCATATACATCGAATCCTCCCATACCGCCATCTTTATCAGAAGAAAAATACAAGACCTCTCCATCAACATAAGGCGAAAACTCCTTCGCCGGTGAATTGATCTTCCATCCCAAATTTACAGGGTTGCCAAATCCACTCTGATTAATGGCAACTTTAAAAATATCAGTTTGTCCGTATCCTCCTGGCATGTCAGATATAAAATATAATGTTTTTTCATCCGCACTCAGGGCTGGATGCCCAACTGAATATTCTACATTGTTAAAGGGCATGGGAATAATATTCACCCACTCGCCTTTATCATTAACAGATGCTTTAAACATGGCCAAATTAGCCATCTCTTTTTCGCTTCTTGCCAACTTTTTGTTGTAAAAATTATTTCTTGTAAAATAAACTGTTTTTAAATCTCTTGTGAAAACGACGTCTGCTTCATGGTAGCGCGTATTGACCTCACCTTTCATCAAGGATACATTGTCCAAGTCTCCATTAGGAAGAATATCACCAACATACAGTTCTAAAAACCGCTGGTTGTTGTCTACCCAAACATCATTAACCAATGTAATCCCTTTTTTAGGCGAAGCAAAAACTAATTTATCCTCTCCGTAAAAAGCCGTTCCAAAATCAGAATTTTTAGAATTTACAGTAAGTTGATTGATTGCATACTTCCCAGAGCCATCAGTTTGTGCATAAAATACTCCTACAGTACATAGCAGTAATGCCAAAATGTAATTTTTCATAAATTCCCCTTTTTTTATGTTTTCTATATAACCCTAGAAAAACCTAGGTGACTTCACATTCTTTTTTGAGAAGTCAATGTCATACAATAATATGATCTCATGTGATCCTCCGGTTTGGGAATTAGAGAATTCAGAAATCGTATAGTCATATGCATAACCAATTCTAAAGTCAGGGGTAACTCCGAAATTGAACAATAAGCTAACAGCATCTTCTATTCTATAACTCGCTCCTACTTCAAATCTGTCATACATCAGGAAGTTCGCATTGATGTCTATCGCAACCGGTGCTCCGGTAACTCCTTTAAACATTAATGATGGTTTGAACTTTAATGTGCTTGACAGATCGAAAACGTATCCACCGGTTAAAAAATAATGAACTTCTTCTGAGGCCTTGGTGTTGATATTATCTTTATCTAAATGCTCTGATTTCAAAATATTCGGAACTGAGAAACCGGCATACCATTTATTCGTATAGTAGTAAACTCCTGCTCCGAAATTTGGAAACGTATCGTTTATATTTTCATCAAATACAGGGTCTCCTGCACTAGACGTCTGCGGCAAAACTACATCCAACAGATTTACATTTAACAAAGTCATACCTCCTTTTAAACCAAAGGCCAATCTTCCTTCTTCCGAGGTGGTCAGCGTATAGGAAAAATCAGCATAAATATTCGTTTCTTTGGCAGGACCGATTTCATCTGCAATTACAGAGAGCCCAACCCCTACTTTTTTTCCTAATGGCGCATGAACATCAAAAGTTAACGTTTTTGGTGCTCCATCCACACTCGTCCACTGGCTACGCCCCAACAAACCTAAACTCAAGGTTCCTCTAGAACCAGCGTATGCTGGATTTACAACGTTCATATTATACATATATTGTGTATACTGAGGATCTTGTTGCGCATTGGTTTCGTTAAAGAAAAGTAAAAAACCAAAAGCTAAGAAAATTGTTATTTTTTTCATTTGTTAAATTTTATTCATTTGACAATCGAATTGTCATTTAAATAGTACTGAGTCATTCAAGAAATATTTTTCAAAAAACCCCTTACCCCCTTTTTATATTGTAAGGGTAGTATATCATATTCGTTATACTACCCATAAACATTCAATTAATAGTTCACATAAACCCAGCCCTTGTCAGGAGATTTGTTTCCATCATTGTATTCTATCAGATAGAAATAAGTTCCTGCAGGCACCAATTGTCCTTTGCTCAAGGTCATGTTTCCGGTAGATCTTCCATCCCACCATTCAGGATTCAGATTGCCGTTATTCCTGTACTGGTATACACTGTTACCCCATCTGTCAAATACCTCCATGGTAAAGTTGGGTGTTTCAATTAGTCCCGGAATGCTGAATAAGTCATTTTCTCCGTCACCATTAGGTGAGAAACCACTTGGTATCAATTGGGTATTAAATACCAATCTAACACCGTCTGATTCCAATTCTAGTAAAGGATCACAGGCATAGTCAGGCGAACTCAAGACCACACGGTACCAACTTCCTTCTAACCTTCCTCTTGCATCAGAGATCACCAATCTGTCAGTTGTAACACCGCTGAATTTAATGTCATTGGCCAAATCAACCCATGTTGATCCGCCATCCATGCTTTGCTGCCATTGATAGAAAGTAGCCGTGGCAGACACTTCGAATATAGCGTCATCCCCAAGGGCGATCTCAATTTCTTCAGGTTGGTTCTCAATTGAAGAAGGTTCTCCAGCTTCCTGGAAGTCAAATACGCCATTATTATCTAAATCATTTGGTGTAGTGTAACCTCCCTGACCAGTTACCTGACCATCGGCATCAACTGTTACAGGGGATGTCCCTATAATGCCATCACCATCAGGATCAGTAAATCCGGCTTCAATAGCGTCGGCACAACCATCACCGTCTGCATCCAGGCTGATTCTGTCTGGTCTTCCATCTAAATTTGAATCTGTTACCTCACCCTCAACCGTATCGAAAATACCATCATTGTCATCATCGACGTCTACAATATCAAACACCCCGTCATTATCAGTATCCAAAAGGATATTATAACTGGCAGAGGCTGAAGCATCTCCCGGATCACAAGCAAAAGCTACATTACTTGCAACCACTCTGTATTCATTGAAATAATCAGGGATTACAAGACCTGAAACCGTTAAACTGGCAGTTGCAGTACCGCTGTATTTTGCATCATCACTAAGAGGTGAAAAACTAACACCGTCAGTACTAATTTCCCATTGATAAGTGTCTCCATCAGAAGCGGCGGTATAAATTGCACTGCCACCTAAAACAAAGTCCTGATCTATCGGATCTCCCGTAATATTAGCAGCCGCACCAGCTTCCTGGAAGTCATAAGTACCGTTATTATCTAAATCGTTAGGAGTTGTATAACCATCCGTACCACTGGTTACCTGGCCCGTTGTTGGGTTTACGGTTACCGGAGAGTTTCCTAAAAGTCCATCCCCGTCACCGTCAGTAAATCCGGCTTCTACAACATCGTCACAACCATCTGAATCGGAATCCAGTTCAAATCTGTCTGGTGTTCCATTATTATTAGAATCGATATCTGCCCCTAAGGCATCTTGTTCGTCCGTATCAAAAATACCGTCATTATCATCATCAACATCTACAATATCCGGCACGCCATCATTGTCATTATCAGGTAAGCTTACCAAAGCAGCAACAGCAGA
>JBFFLO010000015.1:0-18959 GCA_041554895.1 Lutimonas sp.
TATTTCCAAATGATGATATTCAAACCACCATTGATTACAATTTCAGAGGTCCGGCTGTAGGCCTTAATTTTTTGTTCTGATTTGCTGAAGAATGAATCAACAAAATATCGGCAATGACTGCCGGAGAAATAATTAAATAAATAAAAAATGATTGAAGCTACTTTATTACTCGCTTATATAGTCATTCTGGTCTACACGATAGTCAGGATTTTACTAGATACGGATTCCACCCCTAAAACGCTGGCATACCTGATGCTGACCATTATTTTCCCTTTTGTCGGGATCTTTTTCTATTTTGCTTTTGGTATCAATTACCGACATCAGAAGTCAATTGCGAAAGGTATGGAAAGCCAGCTGGAAATTGACAAAACTTATCAAAAGCAAATAAAAAACGATACGTCCCTCCTGATCGAATCAAATCATTCAGAAATTGCCCATTTTGAACCCATGGTACATTTTCTGAGTCAAATTTCAGGGGAACATTTGAGTCAAAATAATTTTAAACTGCTGGTTAACGGAGAGGAAAAATTTCCTGAAGTGCTGAAGACCCTTGAAACGGCCAAACATTTTATCCATCTGGAATATTATGACTGGGAAAATGACATCCGGGGAAATCAGGTCAAAACGATCCTTTTGAAAAAAGTACGCGAAGGGGTTAAAGTCAGGGTATTGTACGATGATTACGCAAGCAGAAAGATCAGGCGAAATGTGATCAGAGAATTGAAGCAGGGCGGCGCCGAGGTATATCCCAAGATCAAGGTGCGAATCAGGCAATTTGCCAATCGAATGAACCACCGGGACCACCGAAAAATCATTATCGTTGATGGCACCAGCGGTTTTGTCGGAGGAATCAATATTTCTGACAGGTACGATAATTCCATCGACACAGGACTTTACTGGCGCGACACTCATGTCAAAATAACTGGCCCGCTAACCTTGAGCTTGCAGCGCCATTTTATGGTGAGCTGGAATACAAGTTCGGCTCAAAAAGTGGCTTTTGACAAAACCTTATTCCCTGATAACCACGTCAGATCAAGCGAAGGATATGGTGCTTTGGGCCAGGTCATTGCCGGTGGCCCAATCTATCCTAAGTCTAATATTATGCTGAGCTATTTAAGGATATTTTCGCTGGCAAAAGAAAAACTCTATGTGACCAATCCGTACTTTATTCCAAGTGAAAGTATTATGGATGCCTTGAAACAGGCAGCCATTTCGGGAGTTGATGTGAGGCTTATGGTTCCTGAAACATCTGATTCGGCCATAGTGGGCGCCGCCTCACGGTTTTATTTCAAAAACCTGCTCGATTCGGGAGTGCGTATTTTTCTATACAAGAAAGGCTTCGTCCACGCCAAAACCGTGGTTGCTGATTCCAGGCTGAGCGTGGTTGGAACGGCCAATATGGACATCAGGAGCTTTGACCTTAATTTTGAGATCATGTCTGTGATCTACGGAAAGGATTTTGCAACTAAACTTGAGGGTGTCTTTTTTAATGACCTCGAGGAATGCCGTGAAATAATACCTGAACAATGGAACAAAACCGGAATGATCAGACGCCTGAGCTATGCCGTTGCCAGGTTGGTTTCGTCACTATTGTAACAATTAGTAAAGCAGCGATTAAATGACCGAAAAGAAGGCTACATATACATAGGACCGTTACGAAGAGTCCCTAGGGGATACCAATAACCATGAGCAAGGCAAGGATAATTAATAAAGGAATACCCAATAAATCAATCCAAAACCAAAACTTTTGAGCCAATGGTAATCTCTTCTCCCATTGTTCGCGGGGTTTCTCTTAAAGTTCCATTGGTTAGAACATCTTCCCCTTTTATGTCAAGTTTTCCGAGCACCACGCCATTTATTTCAATATTGCCGGCAAAGCAATCTTAAATCGTAAAAAAACTTATAGCTGATGCTTTAAATCAAGGTTTGTTCACCCATTCCTATGATCTTTAAACATACAGTAGATTGAGGCTTGACATCTTGATCATGTTTGAGATAGATCATTTGATCATTTAAAACAAGTTCTATCAACCAATAGGTCCCCTTGAAATAAGTATTGATCACCTTCGATTTCAATCCAGAGTTTTCCACGATTTTTATCTGATGGGGATACAACAGTTCCTTTTTGCCAGATACAACAACCTCATTGATATCGTCGAAAAACGAAGCTACATATTTACTTTTGGGCTTATCATACAAGTCTTGTGGCGTTCCGGAAGCAATGATGTGATTGTTTTTAAGAACAATCATTTCATCTGCGAATGACAGTGCATCTTCAGCATCATGAGTTGCAACGATACAGGCAATATTCTTTTCTTTTAAATAGGAAAAAAGCATCCTTCTTAAAGAGCGCTTTTTAAAATTGTCTATTTGACCAAATGGCTCGTCCAGCAACAACAGCTCTGGCTCCTTGGCCAAAGCTCTGGCAATAGCCACACGCTGCTGTTGTCCGCCACTTAGGTTTTTTACTTTGACATCTGAAAAAGCAGTCATGTCTATAACTTCAAGAAGCTCCTGAGTTCTTCTCTTCGACTCTTCCGGATAAATTCTCGATAAAAACTTAGAAATATTATCTGAAACACTGGTGTAAGGCATCAAATCAAAATCCTGGGCGACATATTTAAAATGTTTCATTCCTGGAATCAAATGAAAAGCTGGCCCCAGCACCTCATCTGCCTTCCAAAATATAGAACCTTGCTGCAAATCCAACAATCCATAAATGACCTTTAATAAGGTAGATTTTCCGCAACCACTTTCTCCCATTACACATAAATGCTCCCCTTTTTTCAAAGTGAAATTTATGTCTTTTAACAAAGGCTTTGCTTTGTCATAACTAAATGCAATGTTGTTTACTTGTAACATGTTGCAAAAATATATTTTAAATATCAAGTATTCCTTATTTTGTTCCAAAAGAGTATGCTGTAGTCTAACCGCTACAAAACCTGATCTGTCAAATATGTTAAAGACTGTTAAATTTTTGCATTTCTCATAAAAATCTGTATATTGATTACATGATGAGCAAGCAAAACAATTCAAACTTCACAGTTAACTAGGCCCTAATAAGGTCTATGCTCCCACCAATTTCTTTCAAAATCATTTTTACTTCAATTTGACACTCGGTGTCTTGGAACATTTAATAATTGCACAACTTTTATTTGGTGCCAAACAGAAAACGAGTACGATATTTTTAACATTTAAAAACAACAATTATGGAAACCATAGCATTAGATAAACAACAAAAAACATTTAGAAAATTGGGATTCACTTATTTAGAAACTGCTGAGATCGTAGTGGCCCTAAAGAATTTATTTGCCAATTACCACATTCATTACCACAAACTCAGAAATTTCCACTGGAATGTCGAATCGCAGGACTTCTTTGAATTGCATCAGGAATTCGAGAATGAATACAACAAAGTCAAAGAGCATATTGACATTATCGCTGAAAGAATTCGTGTCTTTGGACTAAAACCTTCAATGACCATAGAAGAAACGGTTGAGATGTCTGAAATTGTTCAAGTTAAATCAGAAAGAATGGAGGCCACAGACATGGTACATGAAGTTTTAAAAGACTATGGCATTCTACACGATAAAATGCTCGATGTACTTAATGCATCCCTTGAAGCAGGAGATAACGTGACTGAGCAGATCGTCACCGAATTTATGCGAGATCTTGAAATGAGAAACTGGATGTTCACTTCATGGTCTAAGTTCTAAACATGGAAAGCATCCTTGTGGGGTGTTTTTGTACAGGTAAGTAAAAACCTCCATCAGTAGGAAATAAGTTTCTTTATGTACATCTAACTGTAAATCAAACTGTTGTTTAAAACTTTTTCCTAAACCCTTTTTTTGTATTTTTCTTTTTACTAAATTTAAGCTCCTCTATATCGTTTTGGTCCAAACGATGTGGGAGCTTATTTTAATATGAAAAATAATTCGGGACACATCGAGATGTAGTTTATCAATATTTTTAAAAATTTAAATCATGGCAGCGTATAATCTAAACATTAATGGAAAAAGTCAACAGGTTGAGGTTGATCCTACAACACCCATACTCTGGGTACTTCGGGACCACTTGAAATTGGTCGGTACAAAATATGGCTGTGGCATTGCACAATGCGGAAGCTGTACCATACATCTTGGAGGTATGGCAGTACGCTCTTGCTCATTACCTGTTTCTGCCGTCGGCAACCAGGAGATTACTACCATTGAGGGATTGTCGGAAAATGGTGACCACCCTGTTCAAAAAGCCTGGGTGGAACACGATGTTTATCAATGCGGCTATTGCCAGGCAGGACAGATCATGAATGCCAGTGCATTTTTAAATAACAACCCAAATCCCAGTGATGAAGAAATCGATGCTGTAATGGATGGCAATATTTGCCGTTGTGGCACCTATACGAGGATCAAGAAGGCGATCAAGACAGCGGCCAGTATGAAAAACGCTTAACAAGATTCTTTCTTTAAAGGCATTAAAAGGTATTGATTCACAAAAAACTTAAGACAATGACAATCGTAAAAACAACATTTGGAAGACGCTCTTTTTTGAAAAGCTCTGCTCTTGCCGGAGGAGGATTAATGCTCGGTTTTAGCTGGCTGGCATCTTGTAAACCAACTCCTGAGCAAGTGCTGAATATGCCAAAGGAATGGTTCAATATCAACGCTTATCTGAAAATTGGCGAAAATGGTTTGATCACCATCATGTCTCCTAACCCTGAAATTGGTCAGAACGTCAAAACGTCTATGCCTATGATCGTGGCAGAAGAACTTGATGCAGACTGGAAGAATGTCATTGTGGAACAGGCACCTTTGAATACAGATCTTTTTACCCGTCAACTGGCCGGAGGAAGCCAGTCTATACGTCAAGGATGGGGAAGTCTTCGAATGGCAGGGGCTTCTGCAAGACATATGCTCAAGGAAGCAGCCGCTCAGGCATGGCAGGTTCCTGTAGAAGAAATTACGACTGATGCAGGTGTATTGTCTCATGAGGGTAGCGGGAATTCAGCAGGCTTTGGAGAAATGGCATCAGCTGCTTCACAAATACCTGTCCCTGAAGAAGTAACCCTTAAAGAATTAAAAGACTTTAAAATTATTGGAACGTCCAGAAAAAATGTGGACGGACCCAAAATAGTAACCGGACAGCCTTTATATGGTTTGGACTATGACCGCGACGGAATGCTTGTTGCAATGATAGCCCACCCTCCTGCCTTTGGGATGAAACTGAAATCTGTTGATGATTCTGCGGCGAAAGCAATGCCGGGAATCAGAGATGTTTTTACCATGAAAACCTATAATGAAGACTATCAGTTGCAATGGTCTGACGTGAATACTTTTCCGGACCTGGTCGTAGTGGTCGGAAACTCTACATGGGAGGTGCTAAAGGCGAAAAAAGCACTGGCTATCGAATGGCAATCTATTGGATCAGACAATAAAGACATTCCTGCTGCATTGGAAAGCTCAAGTGGTCACATGGCCTTGATGCATGAAATGCAAGCCAAAAAAGCGGAAGTAAAACGCAAAGATGGAGATCCGGAAGCTGTATTTAAAAAAGCAGCCAAGATTATAGAACGAACCTATTCTTGTCCTTTTCTGGCCCATAACACTATGGAGCCCATGAATTTCTTTGCTGACGTCACTGATCAGAAAGCAGAACTTGCCGGACCTGTGCAAACTCCTGAATTTATGGAAAAAACTGTCGCTGCTCGGTTGGGTATGGAGCTGGAGCAAGTTGACATTCAAATGACACGTATGGGAGGTGGATTCGGAAGACGTCTCTATGGACACTTTTTAGTTGAAGCTGCCGTTATTTCTCAAAAAGTGAAGGCGCCTGTCAAGTTGATCTATACAAGAGAAGACGATATGACAACTGGTATTTATCGTCCTGCATACCTGGCAACTTATCGTGCTGCCCTGGATGAAAACAATAAACTTGTTGCTTTTCATGTAAATGCAGGTGGAATTCCTGAAAGCCCGCTATTTGCAAATCGTTTCCCGGCTGGAGCTATTGATCATTACCTCGCTGAGGCCTGGACAGTACCATCTAATATCAGTGTGGGAGCATTTCGCGCCCCAAGATCCAATTTTATAGCAGGGGCCGAGCAGTCCTTCCTTGATGAATTGGCTGAAGAAATGGGCAAAGATCCTATTGACTTCCGATTGGAATTATTGGAAAAAGCCAAAAACAATCCTGTTGGAGAAAAAAATGATTATGAAGCTGAACGTTATGCCGGAGTTCTTGAATTGTTAAAAGAAAAATCAAATTGGGGTACAGAAGCGCCCAATCTGCACCGAGGTGTATCTGCCTATTTCTGTCATAACAGTTATGTGGCCCAGGTATTGGATATGGTGGTGGAAAATGGCTCTCCTGTTGTTGAAAAAGTATATTGTGCGATAGATTGCGGTATTGTGGTGAATCCGGATGCGGCAACCAATCTCGCCGAGGGTGGTGTGGTAGACGGCATAGGACATGCCATGTATAGTGAAGTAACCTTTAAAGAAGGGGTTCCCGGGCAAGACAACTTTGACAAATACCGACTCATTCGCCATAGTGAAGCACCAAGATCCATCGAGGTCCACTTTGTCGAAAATGAGATAGATCCAACTGGTTTAGGGGAACCTCCGTTTCCTCCTATCATGGGTGCCGTGGCAAATGCTTTATACAAAGCGACAGGAAAACGCTTCTATGATCAGCCATTTATGGGAAGTAACTCAAAAATTTTGGGATAATACTTTCTAGGATTCTAATGTTTGATCAATGATCTTTTCAGTCTTTTTTTTAAGAGAATTGACTAAAGGGATGGTTTTGGCCAATGTATTCAAAACCTTAAACAAATCAATCCCTTTTTTTATCAAGCTCAGTGCTGATGTCTTGCATAAAACGATCACTTAATTTGTACCTGATCAAAAATATGGCTGACAACAATGCGCCAACCGCTGGATATATACTAATCATTAAACGAATACCTTTTAAGGATTCTGTCGTTTGATCAGCATTAGCTTCGAAGCCATAAGCTGCCAATAACCAGCCGGTAATAGCGCCTCCTAAAGTCCATCCCATTTTTTGAGACATGGAAGAAGACGAAAAGACAAGACCCGTTGCCCTTCTACCCGTTTTCCATTCAGAATAATCAGCAATATCTGCATACATAGACCAAATCAGTGGAAGTACGATCCCTGAACAAACCCCCATGATGATATTCAGGCCAAAAATAGAGCTTATAGAATTTGGATCAACAAAATAGAATATTCCGCTAAAGACAGATGCAATCAACATCGCTGCCATAAAAACCGTTTTTTTACCAAATTTTGTCGAAGCTGATTTTGCCAATAAAACACCAATTAAATTTGTCACTAACCAGATCGTCATATAGGCACCGGCCAATTTATCCCATTGCACCTCTCCAAAATAAGGTAAAGTCTGGTCTTTTACAAAATACTTAAAGTAATACATAATACTACCGTCTCTCAACGAATTAAAGATCAAGACAGCGATTCCTGCCGCGAGCATAATAAACCATTGGCCATTTTTTGCAAGATCCTTTAAGTCATTTTTGATAGAGGTTTTTTGCTCTAGTGGTTTTACTCTTTCTTTTGTCCACAAAAAAGTCATGATAAAAAAGAAAGCCGCAAGAACGGCATAAATGCCAACTGTGTACTGATAACTCTGTGCGTCATTTGCGCCTGAGTTTTTAAAATAATCCAATAAATAAGGAACGGTCGCAGTCATAAAAATACCACCTGAATAGGCGCCAATAAATCTAAAGGAGGCTAAGGATGTTCTTTCTTTGGTATCAGAGGTCATTACGCCCATTAAAGAGGAATAAGGCACATTGATAGCCGTATACACCATCATCATCAAGGTATAGGTTATATAGGCATAAAGCAGCTTTCCGGAAGGCCCGAAATCAGGTGAAGAGAAAGTCATCACCCCTATAATCGCAAACGGTATGGCCACCCATAAAAGATAGGGTCTGAATTTTCCCATACTTGTTCTTGTTCGGTCTGAAATAATTCCCATAATGGGATCATTCAATCCATCCCAAAGCCTTGTTAGCAAAAACATGGTTCCAACCGAGGCAGGTGATAATTCCACCACATCAGTATAATAGATCATTAGGAACATGGAAAATAATTTCCAAAACATGGAAGATGCGAAATCACCGAATCCGTAACCTATTTTTTCTTTTAACTTAATTTGTTCTGCCATCCTTCTTTTAATTTATCAATTCTTACTATCAACTCCATAAGTGCTCTGCTATTGTGGTATGGGCATTTCCAAAACCCTGCCTTGACGTCATTTTCATATGGCTTGTTATTCTCGTCAACGCGCCAATGCCATTCCCCATGCTCAGAATCTTTTAATTGCTTAAGGATAAAGCTCCATAAATCATGAACCCTCTCGAGGTATACCTCGTCTTTCTCGAGTTCATAGGCATCCATAAAGCCAACCATGGCTTCAGCCTGAGGCCACCAATGTTTGTCTGTATCCATTTCTTTCCCATTCAATTCATAAAAAAGAGAACCATCGGTATCCAAGCCTTCACGCACCGTTGCCTCAACAAGATCCTTAGTCACCTGATGCACTTGTTCTTCTAACTTCCCGCCAGAAATGACCATGCTCGCCTCATTCATCAACCAGGCTCCTTCGATATCATGTCCAAAAGAAATTTCCTCAAATTGAGGTTTCCAATCCAGGGCAAAAAATAAATTGAGGTGCTTGGTTTCGGGGTTAAATATTCTATCAGTGAATATATGCAAAAGCGATTCAATGGCATATTTTAATTGAGGATCCGGCCAAACTCTGTAAAGGTTGGTATAGGGTTCAAGGATATGTAAATGGGTATTCATTGATTTTGGCGAGTTCAAATCCTTCTCACTCAAACGCATGTCTTCTAAATCTTTCCAATTTTTAGTCAATGCCTCGAGATAGCCTCCGTATTTGGGTTCCCAAAACTTGTCTTCAAGCAAATAAAAAAGCTCCTTTGCCAGGTCCAAGCTTCTCTTATTCCCTGTGGCCCTGAAGTATTCTGAAAAGGCATAAATTCCAAAGCCCTGAACATAGGCCTGTTTTTTTGTATTCACTGGTTGACCCTTGACGTCAACTTCCCAAAACAGCCCTCCATGGATCGGGTCGAGAAAAAATTCTGTAAGATACGTAAATGCCCGGTCTGCGGTTTTTCTGTATACGGAATTAGCCATAAGTCGATACGCCGCTGCAAAGGTCCATAGAATTCTTGCATTGAGAATGCACCCTTTATTGGCCGACTGATCCACTACGCCAAAATGATCCATACTTCCTATAAAACCACCATTGACGTCATCCACACAGGCCGTAGACCAAAAATCAAGTATACTGGATAATTCTTCAGATATTTCTTTTTGCATGCA
Source organism: Lutimonas sp. (assembly GCA_041554895.1). GTDB lineage: Bacteria > Bacteroidota > Bacteroidia > Flavobacteriales > Flavobacteriaceae > Lutimonas. Next base: position 9,387 of record JBFFLO010000015.1, read on the forward strand.
AACTTGTAAAACCTTTATACCCTTCTTGCTTAAACCCGAATTACTCATGCTTAGACTTTTGAGGTTTTTGAGAGGTTTCTTTTAGAAAAACTTCATTCTTATGTATCAAATCCCTGATGGTTAGTACCGATAAATGGGAATACAATTTATCCTCAGGAGAATTGATACAATAATCCACTAATTGTTCTATACTGGATGTGGCAACATGCATACGGGTATCCGATGAAGCATAATAAATATAGACCTTACCATCGACATCGGTGATCCAGCCGTTTGAAAAAACCACATTGGAAACATCCCCGATCCTTTCAGCTTTTAAAGGAGCGAGAAGATGACCATGGGGCTTATATATTACCTTCCAAGGCTGGTCCAGAGCGGTCATAAACATATAAAGTGTATAGCGTAATCCTGCCGCAGTGTTCCTAACACCATGAGCTAGGTGCAGCCAACCTTGATCTGTTTTGATCGGAGCAGGACCAAGACCATTCTTGACCTCGTAAATAGTATGATAGGTCTTTGCATCAACGATGACCTCTTCTTTCACTTCGGGCGCCTCAATAGAATCAGAAAGGCCGAACCCTATTCCCCCTCCTTTTCCTGTATCTATAAATCCGTCCTGTGGTCTTGTAAAAAAAGCATATTTCCCTTGAATCAAATGAGGAAAGAGAACAACATTCCTTTGTTGCCCGGTCGTAGATATAAGATCAGGTAACCTCTCCCAGTTTTTCAAATCCCTGGTACGGGCAATCCCTGCCTCAGCTACGGCAGTTGAAGTGTCACCCTCGGGAACCGAAGGATCTTTTCTTTCGGTGCAAAAAACCCCGTAAATCCATCCATCATCATGTTGGGTCAGTCGCATATCATACACATTGGTATCCCATTTTTTATTTTGAGGAATGAAAATGGGTTCTTTCCAAAATCTAAAATTATCAATTCCATTGTCACTTTCCGCAACGGCGAATAAAGATTTTCTGTCATTTCCTTCAACCCTGCACAACAGTAAATATTTACCATCCAGCTTTATAGCGCCTGCATTAAACACTGCGTTAAAACCAATACGTTCCATAAAAAACGGGTTGGACTCCGGGTTAAAATCATACCTCCATTCTAAAGGAATATGTTCTCTGGTAAGAATAGGGTTTTCATGCCTTTCATAAATTCCATTGCTACTAAATACAGCTCTGTTCCTCTTTTTTAGAAGGGCATTATGCGTCCTTTTTATACGAGAATAACGTTCCTCAAATTTCATGTTGTTCATTTTTGAATGTAGTAATTATATATTGGCTTTCGCTCAAAACAAAGCCTGCTATTGCACTGCCTTAAAATCCTCCAATAGTAATATATTTTTGTAATCTAAAAATTCCTTGGCGTCTGCTTCACCCTTCTGACCAGGATAAGGAAAAAAATAATGTACTTTTTCATCGTTGCGCCATACCATCAAATAGCTGATCTCTTTTTCAATAAGCGGATCTGACATGACCCTTCCTAGTTTTTGGGTAAACCACTTTTCCTCGGTTACATTCTCAAGACCGGTTTCGGTAAAAGCAGCCAACTTATTTTTCTTTTTGGCGGTGTTGATCACGATATGCAATTTGCGAATAGCCGCATCGACTCCTCCCTTGCTCTTTAAATCTCCATAGTTATCAACTCCCATAATATCGACAAACTGATCTCCCGGATACCAGGTCAAATATTTTGCTTCAGAATCAAAGTTTCGATCAGGAGAATAGGCGACCAACATCTGTTGTAATCCCCTTTGTTCCCTCAGATATTTTACGGTAAAGGCAAACAGTTCCTTAAATTCTTCTGCTTTACACCGGTTGCTTCCCCACCAAAACCAGGTACCATCCATTTCGTGCCACGGGCGGAAAATAAAAGGAACCTGATGACCCTTATCATTCTTGAGGTCCATAAAGAAATCCGCGACCTTATCGAGTTGGTCTTTAAAAGCCTCATGACGGTTACCTCCTGGCAAAATGTGTTTAACGATTATGGCAGTTTTGTCCCAGGAGCTTTCATGCGTCTCAGGAGCATATGGATGCCAGCTGAATGTATTAATCCCTCCCATTTGATGTCCCATGACCGCCAGATCTTTCATTTTGTCAAACGGAACACTATCCAAATTATGCTTATGATCAAGCTCCAAACCTCCTAATTCCCAGCCAAAAAGGGCCGGGTAATCGCCAGCCACTCTCTTTACATCTGACTCTCCCCGAACATATTTCCATCCTATGCCATATGCCAGGTCATCCTGATGCCCGAAAAGTATCCCTTTACCTTTGATCGATTTAAGGCTGGTAAGAATTGGGTTTATCTTTAAAGTATCCATCGTTTGAGCCATCAAGCTCATTTTGGAAATCAACATCAAAAAAAACAAGTATTTTATTACTTTCATCATGCAATGGTTTCGGTTTTGAATTCTGTCATTTTATCTAAATCATCCAGGCTTCATGCTATTATGCTTCATTTATTTCTCAAAACTATTGGTAAACCAAGATGAAAACAAGTATTTTTACAACACAATTCAATACTTTTACAACATTTATAAGACCTGCTACTGAAATTTAATAGCTTATCTTTTCTTTAAAAGCCATGCCACGGAATCAATGTCAATACGTTTAATATGAATATTTTAGGAGAAAATATACATCGGGAAATTACCCCTTTACAAAAAAACGATTGTTTTCTGGTTTTTGACAGGCATAGACAGGTATTTAATTTTCCGATACATTTCCATCCTGAATTTGAACTTAATTATATCGCTAATGCCGGTGGGGCAAGAAGATTGGTTGGAGATCATATTGCCCAAATTGATGATAGAGAACTTGTATTAATAGGTTCTAATTTATATCACGGTTGGCAAAATTTTAAGAACTCCAATAAAAATGAATTCCATGAAATCACAATTCAGTTTCCTCATGATGTTTTTGAAGCAGGTTTGCTGGATAGAAATTTACTACAACCTATAAAAACACTTTTTCAGAATGCCAATCGCGGTATTTTATTTTCTAAGGAAACTACAGAACAGGTAGAAAAACAAATTCTAAATTTGAGTAAAACAAATGGTTTTGACAGTTTTCTGAAATTCCAGTCCTTATTATATGATCTGGCCATTTCAAGAGACCAAACTTTTTTAACCAATATGTCATTTCAACACCAAAACGAATTTTACAATAGTGAGCGCATTGAGAAAGTGTATCATTTTTTAAAAGAAAACTACCACCGAAAAATCAAAATTGACGAAGTAGCAGCTTTGTTGAACATGTCAGTCATTTCTTTGAGCAGATTGATCAAACAACGGACGGGAAAATCATTTATTGAATTCTTGATAGAAGTTCGACTAGGATCGGCTACCAGGCGCCTGATCGAAAGCAATGAAAGCATCACAGAGATTTGCTATGATTGTGGATTTAATAATATCTCTAATTTTAACAGGATCTTTAAGAAATACCAAAACTGCACACCATCGGAATTTAGAACAAGTTTTAGCGGAGTAAAAAGTGTCTATTAGTAAATTGATTATTTCATTTAAAACTGTAACAATTTTGTCGTAGCGGTATCTTTATAGAAACTGTACGAATCTAAATCATTTATCCAATTAAAATATCACCGATGAAAAAAGCATATATAAAAAGCCTGATGATTGCCCTGTTCATCCTGGGAGCAAATATTGTAATTGCCCAGCAAAAAACTTTTGATGTAGGATCATTTAACGAAGTGATCGTAAGTCCGCATATTGAAGTGATTTTTGAAAAATCCGCTAAAGAATCTGTAGTCATTGAAGATATTGAGGTGTCATTGGACAAACTCAATGTTGAAGTCAATGGAAACACACTGCATATTTATTTGGACGATGCCAAAGTCTATACAAAATCAGAAAATGTAAAGTATGATGATTACAAGGGGAAACAAGCGATGTATAGCGGAACCATGGTTACGGCCAAAGTTTATTATCAGGAACTAGAAGAACTTTCTTTGAGAGGAGACGAAACACACAGGGTAGTCAGCCCGATTGAAGGGGAAAAACTATCACTAAAGGTTTATGGTGGAGGCGAAGTCTATTTAAATGAGATTAAAGTTCAGGAATTTTACACAACAATGTATGGAGAATATTATGTTGAAGTAAAAGAAGGCCATGCCAACCGTCAGCGGATTATTTCTTACGGAGAAGGAGAAGTCAATACTTATGGTGTTCAAAACAATACCGCAAAAGTAACGGCATATGGGGAAGGACGCGTAAAATTAAAAGTTTCGGACGAACTCAAGGTGACTGCTTACGGCGAGGCCACAGTGCATTATAAAGGAAGTCCGATGGTGAACAGAGGCCTGGTTTTAGGAGAGGCCACGATTCACCAAATCAACTAAAGTTGATTAAATACCTAACCGCTAATTTCAAAGCTCTTGCGCAAATCTAATTTTGTCGGGAGCTTTATTATTTGTCACATCTACAACTATTGTCGAGATGTTTAGGACGGCATAAGCAATAGAAGTTGATCCTATTATTCGTTAGCTGACAAGATTCATCTGAATCAATAAACTAGGAATACCTGATTTCCTCCAATTTGCTTTTATGAACAACCTTGCTTTACCCTTTTTTAACCGGATTAAAAGTAGCTTCCATTTCTTCCAATGTTTTCCCCTTGGTTTCCGGGATCCATTTCCATGTAAAGAAGATGATGAAGATTATAAATGCTGAAAACAAAAAGTATGGAAGTGAATTATTCCAGGTACCTCCATCGGCAACCAACTTGTTGGCATCACTTTCAACAACTATCGGGAATGTCTGAGATACAAAATAGTTAGCGAGCCATTGTGCCGCCACTGCAATTGCCATAGCCGTACTTCTGATGCTATTTGGAAATATCTCCGATAACAATACCCATACAATCGGGCCCATAGACATTGCAAAGGAGCCAATAAACATAAGGATTCCGACCAAACAAATAATTCCTTCAGTAGAAGAAATAGCCGGTAAACCAGCAGAATTCACTTGTGAATAATCACTTAAATAAAGTGTGAAACCCATGATCAGGAATCCAATCAACATACCAAAACCACCAATGATAAGTAAGGGTTTTCTACCCAACTTATCTACGGTAAACATCGCAATAAACGTAAACAACAAATTAACGGTAGCCAGAAGTATCTGTTGAAGCAATACATCTTCTTTTCCAAAGCCAAGTGCCTGCTCAAAGATATCAGCTCCATAATACAACACGGCGTTTATACCCGTAAATTGTTGTAAAACAGAAAGAACAGTTCCTATAACGACGATAGGAAACAAAGACTTTTGAAAAATAGATGCCTTTTTTAATTTTCCTTCTTGTACGATGGAGTCTTTGATCTCTCCAAATTCTTTATCTGCCAATTCTTGTCCGTGAATGGCAACCAGTACTTTTTTTGCCTCTTCTTCCTGCCCTTTAATCATTAACCACCTCGGGCTTTTAGGTACCAAAAACAATAACAATAAAAATGTAAGTGCAGGTATTAATTCTGACCAAAACATATACCTCCATCCATAATCAATGTTTTGTTGTTCGCTAAGTCCGTTTCCAATAAAATAGGTAACAAGAAAAACCACAAAGAAACCAATCACAACCGCCATTTGATAATAAGTCACTAAAGTTCCTCTATTCTTTGCCGGTGCTATTTCTGCAATATACATGGGTGCATTCATCGAAGCCATACCTATGGCAATACCTCCAAGAATCCTGAAGATCACCATCAAGGTCATTGACTCGGGCAACACAGAAGGTAAACCAGATCCCCAGGCTGAAATGGCAAAAAGTATCGCTGCAATGATCAGGGAGTTTTTTCTTCCGATCTTTTTCGAAATCATACCCGCAGAGGCAGCACCCAAAAGAGCTCCTATCAAAGCACTGCTCACAATAAATCCTTTTAACCAACCGGTTAACTCAAAATATTTCGAAAAATAAAATTGTGTGCCATTAATTACACCTGTGTCATAACCAAAAAGCAAGCCCCCAAGGGTAATGACAATGGTTACGAAATAAATATTGATCCTCTTTGTACCAGTTTGTCCCATAATAAGTAAGTAGTTAAAAAAAATTTGCTCAGCAAGATAGAAGATATTTTTGATTAATAATAATACTTGTCAAGATTTTGAAAGTTATTAGTTGGGTCCCAATTTTTGATCTGTGATCCATTACAATTCCTTGTAAGCGGTATCGAGCCAATTCATCCTTTCCTTGAACCAGGTTTTTAGGTGATCGACCTCAGCCTGATGCGTATCATAAACTACCGGGTTGGGCCATACGTAGCGCCCAAAAAGATCCCACCTTTGATCATTCTCATACTGGGACCACTTTAACAGATCGGCATAATAATCCATTTTTTGCAGTATAAAACCCTCATTTTCTTTAAAATACAAAAAGCGCTCCTTTACTTTATCCACAAATACTTCATCTTCAAAAAGTCTTGTATACCAGGCATGATCTTTCACCCAAAAACCTGTCGGATATTTACACTCGGAATAATCCACATTTCCAAAGGCCAGATCAAAATCCCATAAAGGACCCATTTTGATCTTTTCTCCGGGGATCACATTGAGAAAGATACTTGAAAAGTTTCTGGAATCTTGATTTTTGGTAATCTCACTAATAAGATACCAATCAATAAAACTGTCAATATCAATATATTTGGCATATCCCAGGTCGGGATCTTCAAACTGAGGTCCCATCAAAACATTTTCAAACTCATTGATCAATTCACTCACATAGTTGAACTCATTACTATTATAAGCTGTTTCTGGTTCCTTTATATTGATGAGAAACTTATTGGTCCTAAAATAGACATCGTCAGGATCTAACCTTCCCAACTGATCAATTTCAAGCAGATAACCTGTATCACCTATCAGAACCCGATGATCGCTTTCTTCCACTTTTTGAGAAATATGGTAAGTGCCGTTATATGCTCCATTGATAACAACCTCTGTAAAGACACTTTGAGGTGTCCAATCCAGTTGGCTCAAATAACCCAGTTCGAAGGCGATTTTATTTCTGATCAAGGCCTTATCAGAGAATTCTGCGAGGAATATCCATTTTTTATCCTTAGGCATCCCAAGCATTTCCGTCTTTTCAGCAAATTTCAATTGATAGGGCTTTTTCGGATGAACACCCCAGGTTGAATTGCCCCTGCCGCGAATTTCCATCGCCGTTGAGGTAAAGTCTGTAAAATAGCGACCTCCCTCTATAGAAACGGATCCTGTAAAATAATCCTCCTTAGAGTCTATCTCTGCACCATTGGCAGTTTCCAGATAAATAACCGGCAAACCCGTAAAATAGGTCATATCTACTTCATATTGACCTGATTTACCCTCCGTGGTAGTTACCGTGTAGTTTTGTATTTCAGTAAAGTCATTTGCTGTTTCATTGCTTACCTGGGCTTTGTTATTCACCAGAACTTCGGAACCGTTATGGACAAAACCCGCAACCATTTGCTGAATATCAGTTCCCAAGGGAAACCTTCCACTTATGATCTCATTTTCAATTATAGCATACCTGTCTTTATCAAGATCAGGATTGCTGGATTTTAAAAAATAAAACTTGCTGATTTCTGTACCTTCAACCACAGGTTCAATAGCTGTGGAATCGTCATTGCATGACGATAAGATCATCATCGGGATGATTAACAATACTGGTAAAATATTTTTCATAGTAATTTAATAATAAGTACAATTTACAAGATATTCAGGTCATATTACAGGAGGGCTGTAGTTATGAAAAATATCAAACTGTCCAAAAATAGGTAGTTTTATTGACTCTTCATCTGATAATTATCATCTGATGCCCATTTTAGAAATATTTATTTATTGATATACTTTTATATAGTCTATCATAAATTCCTGAGGGAAAATGCTATCATTCACTTCAGGCCCTCCAAAATTACCTCCTATGGCCAAATTGACCAGGATATAAAATGGCTGATCGAATGGCCATGTTTTTTCATCCTTGATTTCCGGCGAAAAAGTGTAAAAAAGTTGGTCATCGACCAAAAACCGTATATGGTCTTTCGTCCAGTCGATGGCGTAGGTATGGAAGCCATCTTCAATGCCCTGAATCACATCCTTCTTTGTATTAATCGTAGCTCCATAACTATCGGGGGTATGCAGCGACGTAAAAATTTTATTGGGCTCTTTCCCAACATACTCGAGAATATCTATCTCCCCGGCACGGGGCCAACCCACCGAATCTATATTGCTTCCCAACATCCAAAATGCAGGCCACAAGCCTTTACCCAAAGGCAATTTGGCCCTTATTTCGATTTTCCCATATTTGAATTCCTTTTTCCCTTTGGTACTGATCCTGGTGGAAGTATATGTTTTCCCATCTTTTCTGGCACTGATGCTAAGCAGTCCATCGGCTACCATATGGTTGTCTGTGGTGTAGATCTGCCTTTCATTGTTTCCCCATCTGCAGAGATCAGGGCAACCATCTCCTGTTACTATATTCCAATTTTCTTCCTGAAGCCTGTTTCCATCAAAATTATCCTCCCAAATAAGTTTTCTTTTCTGGCTGTATAAACTGAGCCCCATCAGCATCAGTAGTAAAATTAAATTATATTTTACAGGCATCATCTATGATATTAACGAGGGTTTTCCTTGTTTTTTTAGTCGGTTACTTGCGCAGACTTACGTTTATCCAACTCGGCACGCATTTCGTTGGCACGTTCTTCTGTTATATCATAATTCTTCATGATCAGCATAGCAATAAGCGTTCCTGCCGCTGGAAAAAAGCAAAAGAACGCGTGCAATCCATCAACCGCACCTTGTTGATCTGTCGTTGCTAAATCAGGATTGAAGCCCACCACGCCAATAATTACACCGCTAAGTGCACCGGCTATTGCAAAACCAACTTTAACCATCCACCAATAAATTGCACCAAAAATTCCTTCTCGCCTTTTACCTGAATACAGTTCATCAATATCAATTACATCAGCTGTCATTGACATCATGATCGTAAATAAGCTCCCTATACCAAAAGAGAAAAAGGGCAGTGCAATAAGGTACAACCAAGGTTTTCCGGGTATAAAAAGAAAATACATCATGATGTAGCCAATAATCGAAATGCCCTGTGCCCACATAAATGCTTTTATCTTGCCCATTTTTTTTGACATCCAAGTAACTACTGGAATTACGATAAAAGTTGTCCCTAAGGCTCCAATACAACCGAACAAGGCAACCCAAATACCGGTAGCGGCTGCATCACCATTAAACAATCTATAAACAATCACAAAATAGGTTAGTGCAGCTACGGTATTGAATGCATTAAAAATCAAAAACGTGGCACCGCATATCTTTCTAAACTCTGGTATTTTAAAAGCATCTTTAAAGCTTTCTATAATTTTTATTAGACTACCCCCAATATTAGAGGTATTCAATGGCTCATAATTTTCTTCAAGGGTCGACTTCCCTTTAATAAATATGGCAGGTACCATCGCAGCAATTGCGCAAGGCACGGCAACCCAAACAGCTAAATCACGAACCGCAACATCTTGAGATGAAAACCAATCCGGATCATCCATAATCACCCAGAACCATGGAGCAATGACCCA
>JBFFLO010000016.1:0-18577 GCA_041554895.1 Lutimonas sp.
CATACCTTTCTTATGACTTCAGTGAAAAATTCTCTTTGGATTTTTTAGGAAGTTATGCTTTGAATAATTTTGATTTTACCCCAAGATCAAGACAAACGAATTTTGGTACCTTGACCAACCCTTTGTCACTGGTAGTCAATTATGAAGGAAAAGAAGAAGATAGATATGAAACACTTTTTGGAGCGCTTAAAGGAAATTACAAGCTGTCTGATGATTTGTCCCTTTCGCTAACGGCATCGTCCTATAACACCAGGGAGCAGGAATATTATGATATTCTTTCATTTTACGGTCTTGGAGAAGTGAATGCCGACTTTGGATCAGATGATTTTGGGGACTCCAATTTTGTTCAATCAATAGGCACTCAACTTGACCATGCAAGAAATAATTTAAAGGCTCAGATCAATAGCATAAAACTTTCAGCCAACTGGAGAGTCAGCTCGAGCCTTTTTGAATTTGGCGCCAAGTATCAACATGAGAATATAAAGGACAGGATCAATGAATGGCAAGTTATAGATTCATCAGGCTTTTCCTTAAGACCTCCTGGCCTTATGCCAGGAAATGATGAGCCTTATGAACCATTTACGGGGCCTATAGTTCCCTTTATCAACATTAACGCAGAAAATGATGTTACGATACAGCGTATTTCGGGTTTTGCCCAATGGAGCAAAAAATCCTATATCAATGATCATACTGTTTGGTACAATCTGGGGCTAAGGGCACAACACTGGCAAATAGCCGGCGATGGCCTTACATCTGATAATCATACTGTGGTAAGTCCCAGGGGCCAATTTTCAATTAAGCCCAAATGGGATACCGATATGCTTTTTAGGATTTCAGGTGGTTTGTATTACCAACCTCCCTTCTACCGGGAGTTGCGCGATTCTACCGGTACTGTTCATCCTGAAGTAAAGGCCCAGAAGTCGATCCATGTTGTGTTGGGCCATGACTATAGTTTTGCTTTATGGGGAAGGCCCTTTAAACTTGTCAGCGAAGTTTACTACAAGCACCTTAACGAAGTAAACCCCTTTACCATTGACAATGTTAAAATTAGGTATCGGGCTCGAAATAATGCTATTGCATATGCTGCCGGAGTTGATTTAAGGCTAAATGGAGAATTCGTTCCGGGAACAGAATCCTGGTTTAGTATAGGATACTTGCAAACAGAAGAAAATATTGATGACAGGGGCTATATTTCTCGCCCTACTGATCAAAGGTTTAAATTTGCATTGCTCTTTCAGGATTACGTTCCTTCGGTTCCAAGTCTGAAAATGTATCTAAACCTGGTGTACAATACCGGTGTTCCTGGTGGCTCACCATCTTACGCTGATCCATATCAATACCAAAATCGATTAAAGGCCTATTTCAGGTCTGATATTGGAATTTCGTACATTTTTGTGGACCCCAACAATCCTCCCAAAGCACAATGGCAAAAAAAATTCAAGCAATTATCTGCGGGCCTGGAGCTGTTCAATATGTTTGACAATCAAAATTCAATCACAAATACGTGGGTTAAAGATGTATCTTCCAACCGTTATGTGGCCATTCCCAACTATTTAAGCGGCAGGGTACTTAACCTAAAAGTCGCTATGAGGTTTTAAATTTTATTTTGGCTTGCTTCTTTTTTTTAAGGAACTTTAAACCTTTTAGCTAATCAACAGTCTTAATAGATAAACAATAGTGCTTGACGAAGAAGTTCTTATCGGTCAGCTGAAGGATCCAAACACAAGAGATGCTTCATACAGAACCCTTTTTGAGATACATAAGGAGCGGCTTTATTGGCATATCAGGAAAATGGTTTTGAACCACGATGATACGGATGATGTGTTGCAAAATACTTTTATAAAGGTTTTCAGGCATATAGATGGGTTTAAGGGAGAAAGCAAATTGTATTCATGGATGTACCGGATCGCGACCAATGAGGCTATCAATTTTTTAAATAATAAGGCAAATCAAATGCATGTCGATATGCAGACATTACAAGAGCAAAGGGTAGAAAACCTGAGAGCTGATGCCTATTTTGATGGTAGTGAAATACAGTTGAAATTGCAAAGGGCCATTGTCAGTTTACCGCATAAACAGCAACTTGTCTTTAACATGAGGTATTTTGATGAATTAAAATATGAAGAAATTTCTGACATACTCGACACCTCGGTAGGCGCATTAAAAGCCTCCTACCATCATGCTAAGAAAAAAATTGAATCAATTCTTATAAATCAGTAAGAAGAAGGTTATGGATAAAAATAAAGAAAACATTTGGAAACAATTAAAAAGTTCCGGGCCCGGGTTTACGGTTCCCAAAGGATATTTTAAGAGTTCGGAAGGCCAGATTGATCATGGCTTTAGCTCCTCTGATGCCCATCACAAAAATAACACAGAGAAGACTGCCCCTGATCAATCAGCTGATGGCCCATTTGGTCTGGACCATATCGGAAAAGATCCTGGCTTTATGGTACCGGAGGGCTATTTTGGGACAATTCAATCTAAAATCACAGGAACGGAAAAAACAAAGGTAATATCCTTAAAACTTAAATTCATCATGATATCATCCTTGTCCATTGCAGCTTCAATTTTGTTGTTTTTTGGCTTGTACTACTTTAATAAAAGTGAAAACATTACGGATCAACTGGCTTTTCAGGATGAAGAATTCATTGATTGGATAGAGTCTGATCTTGCAGATCCCAATTCCTATGAAATCGCAGAAGCCTTTAATGACGTTGAACTGGAGCATGTGTTGTTCTCTGAAGAAGAGGTTGATGACTATCTGAACAGTGTAGATATTGAGCATTTAATTTTAGAAAACTGATAGCATGAAAAAAATTATAATCATTGCCGTATTGCTCTTTGCTTTTTGCATAAAAGCAAACGCTCAACAAGGAGGAAAAGAACGCATGAAAGCGTTTAAAACAGCCTACATTACCGATGAACTTGAACTTTCAGTAAAGGAAGCAGAGAAATTTTGGCCTGTATACAATAAGTATGACAGAAAACTCTTTAGCTTAAAAGTGGAAAAAGCCAGAAAAGAAAGGCATCGCATCAAAGAATTAGGAGGACCTGAAAATGTAAGCGACGAAGAAGCGACCAAAATAGTCTTTAACATGTTAGATGCTGAAAAGGAAGCCTCTGTAACAAGAGAAAAGATGTATAAGGACCTTTCTAAAATCCTTCCGCCTCCAAAACTATTGGCCCTATACCAGGCAGAAATGAATTTTAACAAACGACTTCTTTCGGAGTATAGAAAAAGAAAGGGAAATTAAATAATTTTAAAAATGCCTTTTATTTGTTGGCAAAGAGAAGCACATCTTCCTTTGTAATAGTATCTCCTCCGAGAATCATCAGTCTTTCCACCACGTTTCGCAATTCTCTGATATTTCCGGTCCAGTTATACTCCTTAAGTAATTCGAGCGCATCTTCACTGAACTGTTTTTTTGCATTCCCCTGTTGTTCAGCAATCAGTTCCGAAAAATGATCTACCAGCAATGGTATGTCATCCTTTCTTTCATTAAGGCTGGGAACATTTATCAATATAACCGCCAAACGATGATAAAGGTCTTCCCTGAACCTTCCTTTTGAGATTTCCTTTTGCAGGTTTTTATTGGTAGCGGCTATGACCCGTACATCAACTTTGATATCTTTATCGCTCCCTACCCTGCTGATCTTATTTTCTTGCAATGCTCTCAAGACTTTAGCCTGAGCAGAAAGGCTCATATCCCCTATTTCATCTAAAAATATGGTACCTCCGTTAGCCGCTTCAAATTTTCCGGCCCTGTCTCTGTTTGCTCCTGTAAATGACCCCTTAACATGACCAAACAACTCACTCTCTATAAGCTCTGAAGGAATTGCAGCACAATTCACTTCAATCATTGGGTATTTTGAACGCTCACTTTTCTGATGAAGCCAATGAGCTACCAATTCCTTACCTGTTCCATTTTCACCTGTGATCAATACACGAGCTTCAGTGGGAGCCACTTTTTCAATAATAGCTTTGATTTTCTTGGTCTCGAGGCTTTCACCGATCATCTCATAATTCTTGTCAACCTTTTTCTTAAGCCGCTTGTTTTCAACGACCAGTTTCTTTTTATCAAGCGCATTTCTAATGGCATTGAGCAATCGGTTAAGGTCGGGTGGTTTTGAAATATAATCAAAAGCCCCTAGCCTCATTGCCTGCACTGCAGTTTCAAGTTCACCATGGCCCGAAATCATAATAAAAGGTGTCTCAGGTTTCAGGGAAAGTGCCTTTTCAAGAACTTCAATCCCATCCATCTTGGGCATCTTAATATCACAAAGGACCAGATCATAATCTGAATTCTCTATCATTTCGAACCCTTCCAAACCATCTGCTGCTTCTTCAACTTCATAGGAGTTGTTCTCATTATTTATAATTTTGACAAGTACCCTTCTTATGGCATCTTCATCTTCTATAATTAATATTTTTGACATGTCTATCTTGGTTAATTTGTAGCGAGATCAATAACGAACCCACTTCATCAATTCTTTATAACTAATCTTTTTTCCGTACATTAAAATCCCTACCCTGTATACTTTTGCTGCTATCCACACTATCCCGAAAAAAGTTACTAAAAGTAAAGTCAAGGACACAAGGATCTGCCACCATGGAACCCCGAATGGTATGCGCATCAGCATAACAATGGGAGAGGTAAATGGTATCATGGAGAATACCGTTGCAATGGTCCCGTGAGGGTCGTTAATTACCGTTGCAAATCCAATATACACACCTAACATCAATGGTAACATAATGGGAAGCATAAATTGCTGGGTATCCGTTTCGTTATCCACAGCGGCACCAATGGCAGCGTATAATGAACTATATAACAAATATCCTAACAGGAAATAAAGTATAAAAAATATAAATGTACTCACCAATGGCAAATTCATTAATTCATCAAATAAAAGCTGTGTGTCATTTTGAGCCAATTGATTCATTTGGTCTGCTCCCATTTGTTGCATTCCAACCCCGCTATTATGCAATTCCACACCAAAGAAATAAGAACTTCCAATAAATATCAACACCATTAAAAGTCCCCAGACCACAAATTGTGTTAAGCCGGCAAGGGCAGTGCCAAATATTTTTCCCAACATGAGTTGAAAAGGCTTTACTGATGAAATGATCACTTCTATGATCCGGCTTGTCTTTTCCTCTATAACACTTCTCATGACCATGGCTCCGTATATGATGATAAACATCATGATCAGATAACCAGCCCCCATGCCGATCCCTATTTTGATGCCGTTGATCAATTTAGACGATTTTATACCGCTAAAATTGGACATCCTGATATCGATATTGACTTTTGATTTTTCCAGTTTTACCACATCGATACCTAACTTTTTCATTTTCTCATTCTCAAGTTTCTTATCAAGGATGGATTCCAAAGAAGAGATGGTGATCATACTTGGTGACTCCTCTGAAAAGAACTGTATGCTGGAGGCGATCTCATCCAAATCTCCTTTTGAAGGAATATACAATAATCCTTCGTGTGAGGATTCCCTAACAATGATCTTAGCTTTTTCGATCCCAATTTCTGTGAGGTCCTCAAATACGATCGATTTATCTTTATTAAAATCATCTCCATGGAACAGGCCTGAATCATCAACAAAAGCAACAGTGCTCGTCTTTTCAATACTGCTTTTGGTCAATAAAGCTACAAGCGCTATCATACCGATCATTAAAATCGGGCTAAGAAAAGTCATTACAATGAAAGTACGGTTTCTCACTTTCGCTAGAAACTCTCTTTGAATGATTAGTTTTAATTTATTCATTTGATTGTATTACAATATTTTACCTAAGAGTTTCTGTTCACAGTTTGAATAAAAATATCATTGGCACTTGGAATAACCTCCTTATAATGTGTGATAGAAGATTTACTGTTTAAATATTTGATCAGGTCTGAGGAGCTATCGCCTTTAGCGAGCTTGATATTCAGTTTTAAATCATCATCAAGTGATTTGAAACCGGCGGGGCTAACTTCAAATTTCTCTTTTAACTCCATGGTTAAGGCTGATTTATCATCGGTAGATAATCCTACTTCAAAGGTATTGGTCTTGTATTGCTTTTTAATATCCACTAATTTTCCATCAAGCACTTTATTTGCCTTATGGATCAGGGCGATATATTCGCATAGTTCTTCCACAGATTCCATCCTGTGTGTCGAAAAAATAATAGAAGCCCCTTGATTTTTTAGGTTGATGATCTCATCTTTGATCAGGTTAGCATTGATCGGGTCAAATCCGCTAAATGGCTCATCAAAGATCAATAATTTGGGTTCGTGTAAAACTGTTATAATGAATTGCAATTTTTGAGCCATTCCTTTTGACAGCTCTTCCACTTTCTTGTTCCACCATGGGCCTATTTCAAATTTTTCGAACCAGAATTTTAATTTCACTTTAGCATCCTGCTTCGACAAGCCCTTAAGCTGAGCCAAATATAGCGCCTGCTCCCCTATTTTCATTCTTTTATACAAACCTCTTTCTTCAGGTAAATATCCTATAAAATGCACATCATTTGGAGCAAGGGGTTTACCGTCAAAATAAACCTGCCCTTCATCGGGCATGGTAATTTGATTGATAATTCTGATAAAAGTTGTCTTTCCTGCTCCGTTCGGGCCCAACAAGCCAAATATACTTCCCTTTGGCACTGCTAATGAAACTTTGTTTAAAGCCTTAAAAGAACCGAAATTTTTAACAATATTTTCAGCCACTAGAATTTGATCCATAGAAGAATTTTAAAAATTCAAATATAGTAAAATCAATGCCTAAAAAATTGGTTAAATGATCTAGCTGAGTCTGTCCAGGTATTTTTCCCTTATTTGCCGAACCATATCAACAGTTATATTGGGTTTAATGACACGAAGAATATCAGTTATACCTTTTTTTTCGTAAATAACGCCTTTTGCAATGTCGTAATTTGTTACAGAAATATTGTTTTTGATGTCAAAGGTCATCTCTCTGAAATCGTTCCAATTCACATATTTTGGAATCTCAAAATAATACCTGTCCTTATTATTGGGCGACTGGTAAATTTTATCTTCCACATTCAACATATCAAAGAATTTATTTACCCTGATCATGGCATCAGTTCCTTTACCGAGTTTTACGTTTTTATGAAATTCAAACCCCCCTTTCTGATAGGCAATTTGTACTTTATCAATATTGGTATACCTGTCAATTCCGGATACCCTGATGCCACTGTACTTGTTTCTTCCTATGGTTACCTCACATTTGGCACCATCTATATCGAGATTATCCTCTTTATTTATGATTTTGGTTGCTCTCAGGATCTTTTCGAAAGAGACCGGGTTTTTAGTGACGAAAACAATTGAATTCGGTCTGTTCACTTCTGTAAAGCGGCTATAGTATGATGCTAATGGATTGGGAATATGAATCACGAATGTACTATTAACTTTGTTCCTTTCAATGGGGCTTACATTTTCCTGAAGTGTTATTTTCCCTATTAATTCGCGTACTTCCATAAAAATTGCATTTGTTGGGTTGATCAATTGTTGAGACTTCAATTTACAAATATTTATTTTATAAAATAACTTTTTTTTTAAATACTATGCATGCATAGTATTTTTTATTATATTTGGTACATGCAAAAAGAAAAATCCATAGATCACGCCTTGAGGGCAACGTGGCAGGCCGTAGCAAAAACATATAATGAACAGGCAGCAAAACATGACAGTACGATGTCCATGGCGATGGCTTTGTTATATATTGATGCGGAGAACGGCACACCTTCCACTTCTTTGGGGCCTTCCATGGGAATGGAAGCTACCAGCTTATCCAGGATTTTAAAAAGTATGGAAGAAAGGGGATTGATCTTCAGGGAAAAAAACCCCGAAGACGGGCGAGGTGTTTTTATTAAACTTACGCCTTTAGGAATAGAAAAGAGGGAATTATCAAAAGCTTCCGTTTTTAGATTCAATCAGGCCATCAGAGATCAAGTCGATCCTGTAAAAATAGACCACTTTTTTGAGGTTACCGACCTGATCAATGAACTCATTTGTACAAAATCAATATTTAAAGATTAAGCGAAAACTATCATCTGATGAAAAAAAGACATATTAATAAGGTAGCAGTGATTGGCTCCGGGATCATGGGTTCTGGTATCGCTTGTCATTTTGCTAATATCGGTGTTGAGGTATTGTTGCTGGATATTATCCCCAGAGAACTAAACAAAGCCGAAGAAGCACAACATCTTACGCTGGAGGATACTCAAGTAAGGAACAGGCTTGTTAATGAGAGCCTCAGGACCTCCTTAAAATCAAAACCATCCCCTATTTATGACCAGTCGTTTGCTTCACGTATAAGCACCGGGAACCTGGAAGACAACCTGGAAGACATTAAAGATGCCGATTGGGTCATAGAGGTTGTGGTTGAAAGATTGGACATTAAAAAACAGGTTTTTGAAAAAATCGAAAAATTTAGGAAAAGAGGTAGCCTGATCACCTCTAATACTTCCGGAATCCCAATTAAATTCATGAATGAGGGCAGGAGCGAAGATTTTCAAAAACATTTCGCCGTTACCCATTTCTTTAATCCGCCAAGATATTTAAAGCTTTTTGAGGTTGTTCCCGGGCCTTCATGCCTGACAGAAGTAAAGGATTTTCTGATGATGTACGGAGAAAAGTATTTAGGAAAAACCTCGGTACTTGCGAAAGACACCCCTGCATTTATAGGTAACCGAATCGGTATTTTCGGAATCATGAGCCTTTTCCATATTGTAAAAGAAATGGGGCTCACCGTTGAGGAAGTTGATAAACTGACCGGGCCCTTGATTGGCCGCCCTAAGAGCGCAACCTTCAGGACCATTGTTGTGGTTGGGCTTGATACCTTGGTGCATACTGCAAACGGTGTCGCACAGAATGCGCCAAATGATGAAATGCACAGTAGCTTTGCTATTCCTGATTTCGTCAACACCATGATGGAAAAGAAGTGGTTGGGAAGCAAAACCGAACAAGGTTTTTATAAAAAAAACCTTGTTGATGGTAAAAAAGAAATACTTGTACTGGATCTTGACAGTATGGAGTATCGGAAAGCCAACAAAGTATCTTTCCCTACACTGGGAAATACAAAAACGGTTGAAAAGGTAATAGACAGGTTTAAAATCCTGGTCAAAGGCACTGATAAGGCAGGAGAATTCTATAGAAAGACTCTTTCGGCCATCTTTGCTTATGCCTCGAACAGGATCCCTGAAATTTCAGATGAATTATACAGAATAGATGATGCCATGAAAGCCGGCTTTGGCTGGGAACATGGTCCCTTTCAGATCTGGGATGCCATTGGTGTCGAGAAAGGCATTGAAATGATGAAAAAAGAAGGTTTTACACCAAATAAGTGGGTTGTTGATATGCTTTCAAAAGGAAATGATTCCTTTTACATGATTAGCAATGGATCTAAATTATACTTCGATCTTAAAGAAGAAAAGCATATCAAAATCCCGGGTCAGGACGCCTTTATTATTTTAGACAATATTAGAGAATCAAAAACTATCTGGTCGAATAAAGATGCTTCAATTCAACATTTAGGTGATGGAGTCTTAAATGTTGAATTTCAATCTAAAATGAACACAATAGGCAGCGGAGTTCTTCAAGCGATCAACAAAGGAATAGATCTTGCAGAAGAAGAATACGAGGCTGTTATTTTAGGCAATCAGGCTGCAAATTTTTCGGTAGGCGCCAACTTGGCCATGGCCTTTATGCTTGCCATTGAACAAGAGTATGATGAATTATCTATGGCGACCCGTATGTTCCAAGATACCGTGATGAGATTGAAATACAGTTCGGTGCCCACCCTGATCACTCCAAGGGGTATGACTTTTGGAGGAGCCTGCGAAATGGGCCTTCATGCTGATATGGTCGTTGCAGCTGCCGAAACATATACAGGGCTTGTAGAATTCGGAGTCGGGATCATACCTGCTGGTGCAGGCACCAAAGAAATGACCAAACGAGTTTCTGAACTTTGGAAGAAAGATGATGTAAAGTTAAACAGGCTCAGAGATGCATTTATCAATATCGCAATGGCAAAAGTGGCCACATCAGCTGAAGAAGCTTTTGAACTTGGATATTTCCAAAAGGGCAAAGATATAGTTGTTGTCAATGCCGATCGACAGATTGCTACCGCAAAAAGGTATGCCCTTCAGATGCTTGAAGATGGCTATACCAAACCAATTTCAAAAAAGGTGAACGTTTTGGGGCAACAAGCATTGGGTATGTTCCTTGTTGGAACCGATAGTCTCGAGAAAGGGAAATATGCTTCAGAACATGATAAAAAGATCGCAAATAAACTTGCTTATGTAATGGCTGGCGGAGACTTGTCTGAACCGACTATGGTTTCTGAACAGTACCTTCTTGACCTGGAAAGAGAAGCGATCCTGTCCTTGTTAACAGAACGTAAAACCCTGGAAAGAATAGAGCATACTTTAAAAACGGGTAAACCATTAAGAAATTAGACGATGAAAACAGCATATATCATAAAAGGATACCGAACAGCAGTAGGAAAAGCACCAAGAGGTACTTTCAGGTTTAAAAGACCTGATGAGCTTGCTGCTGAAACCATAGCATATTTATTAAAACAAGTTCCTGAACTGGACGTAAAAAGAATTGATGATGTAATCGTCGGGAATGCTATGCCCGAAGCAGAGCAAGGCCTTAATGTGGGGAGGTTGATATCCCTGATGGGGACTAAATCGAACGATGTTGCAGGAGTGACGGTAAATCGTTATTGCGCTTCCGGGTTAGAGACCATCAGCATGGCAACGGCTAAAATACAAGCAGGCATGGCAGAATGTATCATCGCCGGCGGGGTAGAAAGTATGAGTTATATCCCGATGGGTGGCTACAGGCCCGTACCGAATTATAAATCTGCGAAAGAAGGGCATGAAGATTATTACTGGGGCATGGGATTAACAGCTGAGGCTGTAGCTGAGCAGTTCAAGGTGAGTCGTGAAGATCAAGACGTTTTTTCTTATAATTCTCACATGAAGGCATTACATGCCATCGATCATCATATTTTTGATGATGACATCGCCCCTATCAATATCGAACAGGTATATTTAGATAAAAATGACAAAAGATCTGTTAGAAATTATTCGGCGAAAACAGATGAGGGCCCAAGAAGAGGCACGTCTGTTGAGGCCCTTGCCAAATTAAGGCCAGTCTTTGCAAACAGAGGAAGCGTAACTGCCGGAAATTCATCACAAATGAGTGATGGTGCGGCATTTGTTTTAGTAATGAGTGAAGAAATGGTAAAGGAACTTAAGTTGGAACCGGTTGCCAGAATGGTAAGTTATGCCGCCATCGGAGTGGAACCCAGAATAATGGGAATTGGTCCTGTAGCCGCCGTACCCAAGGCTCTTAAGCAAGCAGGCCTCCAACTAAAGGATATTGATTTGTTTGAACTAAATGAGGCTTTCGCTTCACAGTCCCTGGCCGTTATTCGTGAATTAGGGCTCAACCCGGAGCTTGTAAATGTCAATGGAGGCGCCATTGCCCTGGGCCATCCCCTGGGATGTACCGGAGCAAAATTATCTGTACAACTCTTCAACGAGATGAGAAGAAGGAAACAAAAATACGGAATAGTCACCATGTGTGTTGGGACGGGCCAGGGCGCAGCAGGTGTTTATGAACTTCTAAAATAAATACAAAACTCAATTGTTAAAAATATAAAAATATGAAAGCTATAAAAGGAGGGGAATTTCTCATCAGGGAAGTTAAAAAAGAAGATGTCTTTATCACCGAACAATTTAGTGAAGAGCAGCAAATGATGAAGGAGGCTGTCATCGAGTTTATTGATCGCGAAGTATGGCCAGTCAAGGAACGATTTGAAAAAAAAGATTATGCCCTTACTGAAGAACTTATGAAAAAGGCCGGAGAAATGGGGTTTCTGGGGGTCTCTATTCCTGAAGAATATGGAGGAATCGGAATGGGATTTGTTTCAACCATGCTGGTCACGGATTATATTTCTGCGGCATCTGGCTCGTTAGCAACAGCTTATGGCGCCCATACAGGCATTGGCACCATGCCAATTTTTCTTTATGGAACAGAAGAGCAAAAACAAAAATACCTACCGGTATTGACAGCAGGCGAGAAATTTGGAGCCTATTGCTTAACAGAACCTGGCGCAGGTAGTGATGCCAATTCTGGGAAAACAACAGCCACCCTGACCGAAGATGGTAAGAGCTATCTTATTAACGGTCAGAAAATGTGGATTTCAAATGCAGGTTTTGCTGAAATTTTTATTGTCTTTGCCCGTATAGAGAATGATAAAAACATAACGTGTTTTTTACTTGAATATGACAAGGATAATCCGAATGGCGTTACTTTTGGAGAAGAAGAAAAGAAACTTGGGATCACCTCCTCCTCTACCCGGCAGGTGTTTTTTAATGACACAAAGATACCGGTTGAAAACATGTTGTCTGAAAGGGGAAAAGGGTTTAAAATTGCGCTGAATTCATTAAATGTGGGTCGTATCAAACTTGCAGCAGCCTGTTTGGATGCCAGCAGGAGAATTTTGACTGAATCCATAAAATATGCCAACGAAAGAATTCAATTCAAAAAACCAATTTCAAGTTTTGGTGCCATTCAGTCCAAAATTGCTGAAATGGGAACGAGGACCTTTACCATTGATGCTGGTTCCTACAGAGCTGCAAAAGACATTCAAAATTATATAGATGATTTATTGGCTTCCGGAAAATCTCATCAGGAGTCTGAACTTGAGGCCTTTAGTGAATATGCTATCGAAGCCGCCATTTTAAAGGTATATGGATCTGAAACTTCCCAGTTTGTTACCGATGAAGGCATTCAGATATTTGGCGGAATGGGCTTTTCAAAAGACGCTCCTATGGAAGCAGCCTGGAGAGATGCAAGAATTACCAGGATTTATGAAGGCACCAATGAGATCAACAGGCTCCTGACAATTGGTATGTTGCTAAAAAAGGCTTTTAAGGGGGATATTGACCTTATGTCTCCGGCAATGGCCGTAGGAAAGAGCCTTATGGAAATCCCTTCCTTTGACATACCAGATTATTCTGAATTATTTTCAGAAGAAAAGGAGATGATCGCTAAATTGAAAAAAGCATTTTTAATGTTGGCAGGGAAAGCAGTTGAGACATTCGGAATGGAATTAGAAGAGCATCAGCAGCTTATTTTGGCTACATCAGAAATTCTGATTGAAATTTATATGGCAGAAAGTGCTTTGATCAAAGCCGAAAAAATAGCAGATATGCGTTCGGTAGATGCAGCAAAGGGCCAAATTGCCATGGCAAAGCTCAATTTGAGTCATGCCGTAAACATCATCAGTGAAAAAGGAAAAGAAGCAATCGTGTATTTTTCAGAAGGAGATGAGCAGCGAATGATGCTTATGGGGCTTAAAAGGTTTACCAAATACACTAATTTGCCCAACATCATAGCCTTAAGAAAAGAAATTTCAGCCATTCTTATTGAAGAAAATAAGTATTGTTTTTAAATAATCAACCAGATGGCTTTTGCCATCTGGTTAAAATCTTCTTGGGGAATTTAAGTTTTGCATTTATATAAGGTTTATATTTGATATTGAAATAGCTTAATTCATTTTGTCATGCATATCAGAATAATCCCCTCAATTTTGATGTCACTCCTGTGCTCGTTTATTACTGCTCAGGAAGCGACAGAAATATATTTATTTGACCTTAAAGAAAAAGATGGTCAAATCACCATTAGCAATCCCATCAATATTTCAAAAAACGAAGGATATGACAATCAGCCCATCTTCACTGAAGATGGCTCAGCCGTATTGTTCTCTTCTTTCAGGGATGGACAGGCTGATATTTCAAAATATTTTATCCAGGAAAATTACCGCGTATGGATCACTGATACAAAAGAAAGCGAATTTTCTCCTGCAACCGTGCCGGGCAAAAAGAAATACTTTACTTGTGTCAGGCTTAATGAGGATGAAAGTCAATTCCTGTATAAATATTCTTATAAAAAGAAATTGCCTGAATTATTGATTCCTGGCCTGAAAGTGGGGTATTATTTATGGCTAGATGAAAAGCGAGTACTCAGTTTTGTGATTGGTGATATTGAGACCTTACAGGTGAATAATTTTAAATACAAGATCAGGTATCCCATTCAAAGCAACATTGGAAGGTCGCTGCAGAAAATCCCCAATACGGCAGGCCTAGGCACGAACCTGGTCAGTTTTATAAGCATGGATCACGAAGTGCCTGAGATCTACTCTATTGATCCGCAAACAAGCGACTCCAAATACATAACAGATGCTTGTACCGGGTCCCAGGACCTTGCCTGGACCAGTAAAGGAAGCATGTTAATGGGCCACAACAACAACATCTATAAATTCTACCCCGGGGTAGACGAAAAATGGGAGCCCATCAACATAGAGTCAGAATTCCCGCTAGAAGGTATCACCAGGCTTGCCATAAGCCCGGACGGAACCAAACTGGCCGCAGTAGTTCTTGAAACCTCTTTATAAATCAAATTTAATTTTTTCCTTTTTCTTAGCATAGCTATTGTTTAATTAGCAGTTGATTTTGTATTTTTGAAAAAAACAATTTTATGCTAAAAGCAGGCGTTTTAGGTGCTGGCCACCTTGGGAAAATTCATTTAAAACTATTACAACAGTCTTCAAAATATGAGTTGGTCGGCTTTTATGACCCTATTGAAAGCTATGCACGCCAGGTCGAGGAAGAATTTGGATATACCTATATTGACAGTATTGACGAGCTGATTAAGGCTGTGGATGTGGTCGATATTGTGACTCCTACTTTAAATCATTTTGACTGTGCCCAAAAAGCAATTGAAAGCGGAAAGCATATATTTATAGAAAAGCCCATCACCAAGACACTAAAAGAAGCAAAAACCCTACGGGACCTTGTCGTTAAACACAAAGTCAGAGGGCAGGTGGGCCATGTTGAGCGCTTTAATCCTGCATTTACTGCTGTTAAAGATATGGTTGAAAATCCTATGTTCATTGAATGCCATCGCCTGGCAGAATTCAACCCAAGAGGAACAGATGTACCTGTAGTGCTCGATTTAATGATCCATGATATTGATATCATATTAAGTGTCGTCAGTTCTGAAATAAAAGAAATTCATGCCAGTGGTGTATCGGTCATAAGTGAAACCCCCGACATCGCAAATGCGAGAATAGAATTTGAAAACGGATGTGTCGCCAACCTGACAGCAAGCCGAATTTCTATGAAGAATATGAGAAAATCAAGGTTTTTTCAAAAGGATGCTTACATTTCGGTTGATTTTCTGGAGAAAAAAAGCGAAGTGGTCAAAATGAAAGATGCCCCCGAGAATCCTGATGATTTTGCCATGATACTCCAAAATGCCGAAGGCAATAAAAAGCAAATATATTTTGAGAATCCTACGATTCTTCCCAACAATGCGATCCTGGATGAACTGGAGTCCTTCGCTGATGCCATAGAAAATAACAAAACCCCAATCGTATCGCTGCAACAAGGCACGCGAGCTTTACAAGTAGCGCAGCAGATTATTGACAGTTTTTAATAATGAAACCTAAAGTAACGACAGAACATCACCGAGGTCAGGCACACATCTTCAAGAACCCTTTCCTCGAAAAACTTACCAAAACAAGTTTGAAACAGAACATTATTGTTTATGGCATGGTCATATTGCTGATGATCTACAATGCCATTTTTATTAAAGAGATACCTGTGATTCAGTTTGTGGGGATCTTTTTGGCTGCGCTGTTCTTTTGGACCCTTGTGGAATATCTTTTACACAGGTATTTGTTTCACTGGATCTCTGAAAACAAATCGGTACAGAAATTTCATTTTATCATGCACGGCTATCATCATTTATACCCAAAGGATGAAGAGCGGCTGCTGATGCCACCCGTGCCTGGACTCATCATGGCGACGATGCTGTTCTTGATTTTTTATGTGATCTTTACCCTTTTGAACATACCTCTTTACACCTGGGCCTTTTTTCCGGGGTTTTTCCTTGGCTATCTGTTGTATTCTTTTTTGCACCGGGCAACACATGTGCTAAAACCACCGAAAAGATTCAAATATTTATGGAGACATCACAGTTTGCATCATTATAAATTTCCAGATAAGGCATTTGGAGTTTCAAACACTTTATGGGACAAGGTTTTTGGTACCATGCCCTCAAAAAATTCCTACAAATGAAAAATATTACAGTAATTGGCGCGGGTACCATGGGTAACGGAATAGCTCATGTATTTGCCCAAAATGGCTTTCAAGTGAGTTTGGTGGATATTTCCGAAAATGCTTTGCAAAAAGCGATAGCAAGTATTTCCAACAATCTTGACCGCCTGCTTTCAAAAGAAAAAATAAGCCCGGAAACAAAAGCAGCTACTTTGGATCGAATCCGGACCTTTACCGAATTGGAAAAAGGTATTGTAAATTCGGATCTGGTCGTTGAAGCAGCCACAGAGAACCTCGGTCTAAAGAAAAAGATATTCTCCCAAATTGATGAATTGGCCCCCAAAGGATCAATCCTTGCTACCAATACTTCTTCCATTTCGATCACGGAAATTGCTTCAGTTACCAAAAGGCCTGAAATGGTCATTGGAATGCATTTTATGAACCCCGTACCGATCATGAAGCTCATAGAAGTGATCAGGGGTTATTCCACTTCAGATGAGGTAACAGATAAAATCATGGAACTTTCAAAAACTTTGGGCAAAGTACCGGTTGAAGTAAATGATTATCCGGGATTTATTGCCAATAGGATTCTTATGCCTATGATCAATGAAGCCATTTATTCGCTTTATGAAGGTGTTGCCGGTGTTTATGAAATTGATACCGTAATGAAATTGGGAATGGCCCATCCCATGGGGCCACTGCAGCTAGCTGACTTTATTGGCCTTGATGTTTGTCTTTCTATCTTAAAAGTGCTTTTTGATGGTTTTGGAAATCCCAAATATGCGCCATGTCCTTTACTAGTGAATATGGTAATGGCGGGTAAATTAGGTATTAAATCAGGAGAAGGGTTTTATGATTATAGCGCTTCCAAAAAGGCTGATGCCATTTCATCCCAGTTTAAATAAAAAAAAAGCCCCGTTAAACGGGGCCTTTTTTGCTTATAACCATCTTAAAAAATAATCCATGAGATCTTCTTTCAATTCATAGTGCAATTTGATATAAGTTTTCATGTCATCCCTCATCGAAGTTTGCTGATTTCTTAATCTACCATCAAGTTCCTCGCTGATATCAGTGGTTTCTATGATCTTTTTCTTCATCCTTATTCGTTGTAACATTCTGCCTATAACTTCCTTTTCGCGTATTATTTTATTTTGAAAGCCTTCTAAGGGAGCCATGGCCTCTATCCCTAAATTACGTTTGGCTATACTCTCCAATTTCTTTTCAAACTTCTCCATCTCTTTTCTGTGAAACCTTAATTCTTCCTTCCAAACCTTTAAATTAAACTTCAAATCGCTTAAATAAACTAATTTTGTCTCCATGGCCTTAAAATGTTATAATTAATAATACCCTAAATTTCTTAAAAAAAAGTGAGTATACAATTGATAAAAGTCATTTTTTTTTAGACTTCCTTCAATTTATCAATTTCTATAGAGCGCAAAAAAAACCCTGCCAAAGCAGGGTCCCAATTTAGTTATGAAAACTTAGTCTCTTCCGCCAGCTTCATCATCCTTTTTGGTCTTGTTCCAAATTTTGATCTCCTCTTCTTCAGTAACTCCCGAAATGATCTCTACATTGATTCCGTCTGATATACCCAATTCAACGTCCTTTCTTTCAAACTCCTGATCTCCGGTCATCACCTCTACATAAGGGATTTCGGTCTTTTTATCAAACTGTAACAAAGCCTCTTTTATAGATAGAACACTATCCTTTTGCTCCAAAACAATATCAGCATTGGCACTGTACCCTGCCCTGACAAAGTATTCTTCATCCAAGGTTACATCC
This sequence comes from Lutimonas sp., assembly GCA_041554895.1. Taxonomy (GTDB): domain Bacteria; phylum Bacteroidota; class Bacteroidia; order Flavobacteriales; family Flavobacteriaceae; genus Lutimonas. Next base: position 17,933 of record JBFFLO010000016.1, read on the forward strand.
GCTTTTATTTTGAATTGAACCGCTCCATTCTCTTCTGTTCCTTTAGGGGCGATAAAATTTAATTTCGCCGGGAATTTCTTTTTCTCTATGGCACCTAAACCTACTTCGATGTCAATTCCTACTACTAATTTTCCCACTTCAGCTTCATCCACCTTTCCTTCGAAAATCATTTTGCTCATATCAGCAATTGAGGCAATGGTCGTACCTACATTAAAATTATTACTTTGAATTACCTGGTAACCTTCCTTTACAGGAATTTCAAGTATCATCCCGGAGGTTGTCGCACGTATATTGGTATTGGCAGATCCTCCTTTTCCCGTATATCCTTTTTGAATAATTTGATAATCATTTTGGGCATTGATCAAATCTTGTCTTGATTGATTATAGCTCAATTGAAACCCCTCAAATTCGCCTTTAGAGATTACGCCGTTATCATATAATTTTTTATTTCGATCATAGACGATCTTGGCATTATTGAGGTCCAGTTCAGCTTTAGTCACACGTCCTCTTGCACTCGCCAAAGCTTGCTCATTCGGAATCACCCTAACCTTAGCGATCAAATCTCCTTTTTGCAATTTAGCTCCTTCCTCGACATATATTTTTTCGATAATTCCTGTTATTTGAGGCTTGATCTCAACCTCCTCC
>JBFFLO010000017.1:0-18415 GCA_041554895.1 Lutimonas sp.
GAACCGCCATAAGCCATGATTTTTGGCAATAAACCCGCTCTCATAGTTTCTTTAGCTGCCACAAAATAAATATTGAGTTTGGGTTGCCATAAATAACCAACATCTTTTATATTATCCACGCGACCACTCAGGGCCGCATTAAAAACATGGAGCATGGCTGCTACATCGGCAAAATAGGTTTGATGATTTGCCACAAATAAGACGTTATTGTCTGGAAGGTCCCTGATTATTTCAGATCCTTCAATTTGTAATTCATTGAACCCACGATACCTTCTATGAGAGAACAATCCTAAAATGCGTATCAATGTTTTTTTTAGGAAAAGACTATTTCCAAAAACATCCTTTTTAAATAATGACATTCTTAACTATTTGCTCCACAAACTTAAATAAATTAATGTAGATTTTCTTTGATTAGGTCTTTAATTTCACTCAACATCATGGCAGTCGCCCCCCAAACTGATAAATTATTTAAGTTGAAGCAGGGAACTTCAATATTTTCCATATAACTGGTCGACATATGCCTTTTGGTTACCATGTCGTCATTTAGAAGATCTGTTAATCGAACTTCAATAATTGCTTCAACTTCATGATTGGTCATAAATTCGGGTCTTTTATTTGTAACTCCAAAAAAAGGACTTACCAGGAAATTACTGGGAGGGATGAATGTATCTGTCAATCTTTTCATGATCTTAATATCTTCCACGCCGACCCCAACTTCTTCAAAAGTTTCCCTTAAGGCTGTTGTTTGCAGGTTTTCATCTTGTTTTTCATATTTCCCGCCAGGAAAACTTATCTGTGAAGAATGGGTACCATCATAATCTGCCCTTAGGATCAATAAAAAATTTGTTAAATTATTTTCATCAGGATAAAACAGTGCCAGTACGGCTGCTATTCTTGGGTTTGCCTTTTCAACTTCACCTAAAGTTATTAATTTTCGCTCTTTGGGTATCATTTTGGCATGAGAGGACTTGCCTCCTAAATGAGCCTTCTCGATCCTTGAAATCAATGATAAAAAATAGTCAAAGTCCATTTAAAAGCATATTTTTACACTTGCGAATTTACAATTATTCTTGTAATGCAATAAATGGCATCGAAGCTTTATGGTTCGTGTTAAGGAGAACCCTTGGTCATCATAAAATAAGGATGGGAAGTAAGAAAAAAATAAATTTCCGTCTGTTAAAAGCAAAAGGAACAACATATGAATATAGGTATAGTTTGTTACCCAACTTACGGGGGCAGTGGCGTAGTGGCAACAGAATTAGGCATTGCATTGGCTCAGAAGGGGCATCAGGTTCATTTTGTAACCTCTCATCAACCCGTAAAATTGAATTTTTTAACAAATAACCTTCATTTTCATGAGGTTTTTGTAGAGAGCTATCCCTTATTTCATTACCAGCCGTATAACCTGGCATTATCCAGTAAGTTGGTCGAGTCAGTTCAAAAGTACAACCTGGATGTATTACATGTGCATTATGCCATTCCTCATGCCTATGCAGCGTATATGGCCAAACAGATGCTAAAGGATTTTGGTATAGATATTCCAATTGTTACTACCCTGCATGGTACCGATATTACTTTGGTTGGCAGCCACCCTGTATATAAACCGGCAGTAGAATTCAGTATCAATCACTCAGATGCCGTAACCACGGTTTCGAACAGTTTAAAGGAAGATACTTTGAGATTGTTCAATATCAAAAAGAATATTGAGGTTATTTATAATTTTATCGATTTTGAAAAGCAAGTCACATGGAAAGCCGAAGATTGCATACGTGACACCCTGGCTAGTTCCAATGAAAAAATATTGGCGCATGTAAGTAATCTCAGGCCTGTCAAAAGAGTATTGGATGTGATCAAAATATTTCATAAAGTTCAGCAAAAAGTGCCTTCTAAATTAGTGTTGGTGGGAGACGGACCGGATAAGGAAAAAGCCGATATATTGGCTAAGGAATTAGGGATCAATGATAAAATTATTTTTCTGGGGAAAAGCGACGAAATCAGAAAAATTCTATGTTTGACAGACTTGTTCCTGCTGCCTTCGGAAACAGAAAGTTTTGGCTTGGCAGCCTTAGAGGCCATGGCCGGTCATACACCTGTCATATCGAGTAATACCGGTGGTCTTCCTGAGGTTAACATTGATGGTGTAACTGGTTTTCTAAGCAATGTTGGGGACGTTGAAGATATGGCACAAAATGCCATTTATTTATTGAGTGACGAGGCGCGCCTTGAAAAATTTAAGCAGCAGGCTTATGATTCCGCTCATCAGTTTTCCATTGAAACCATATTGCCAAAATATGAAAGCATGTATAAAAGGGTGATCAAGACCGGGGTTTAGTGGTTAGAGTGTAACAGTTTTAACGCATATAATAAAGCAGCCCTTTTTGAATAAGTTCCGGATCCAAATGAATGTCTAGTTTGCATTTTTCCATTTGTTCAAGTAAGACAAAATTTACTTTGCCACTTACATTTTTTTTGTCGTATTTCATCAGGCCTGTTATTACATTTAGATCTTCTTTTTCAATGTCCACTCTGCCATAAAAATTATTCACAAATGCTTTTAAAGCATCTGTTAATTCCATGGGAAATCCAAGCAGTTCAGAGGAATAGTACAGCTCTATCACCATGCCGACGGCGATAGCTTCTCCATGAGTAAGGCTATTTTTATGCGTTGATTCCAAAAAGTAAGATTCAATGGCATGACCTATTGTATGGCCAAAATTCAAAGATTTCCGAAGACTGTTTTCATGGAGGTCCTGCAGTACGACATCGTTTTTGATCGCAACCGACTTGTAAACCAATTTTGTGATTTTATCCATGTCAATCCCGGTAAAGCCACTTATGGTTGTCCACAGTTTTTGGTCAAAAGTGAAGCCGTATTTGATGATTTCTGCCAAACCGGAACGCATTTCCCTTTGGGAAACCGTATTGAGAAAATCCATATCAACCAATACCATTTCAGGATTACTGAACAGGCCAATTTGATTTTTTAAAGGACCCAAATCTACTCCTGTTTTACCTCCAACGGAGGCATCAACCATACTTAAGAGCGTTGTAGGGATATTGATGAATTTTAAGCCTCTTTTAAAAGTGGATGCCACAAAGCCTCCCATGTCTGTAATGACCCCGCCTCCAAGATTGATCATGAGTGATTTTCTATCGGCACCTTTTTCAGATAATTGGTTCCAAAGATAATTACATGTTTCTATATTCTTAAACAATTCACCCGCCTCTACCTCAATGATTTCAAGGTTTAAGCTGATTTTTGCCTTTTCAAGAAACAAGGGAAGGCAGTGTTTTTTGGTATTACTATCTACAAGAATAAAGATTTTAGAATGAAAAATTTCTTTTAAATAATCATGCAAAGACAGGTAACCATTTTCCTGAAAATGCACATAGTAGTTAGTAGAAAGTATAGACTGCATAAAATTGAATTTTATGCTGCAAATAACGGTCAAATATTTGAAAAAAATAAATCACTCTCGGTATCTTTGCAAAAAAGAAAATAGCATGAAGAATCTTTTTAATAATACGGAGGTTGCTTTTAGTTTAAAATCGGATTCGGAATTGGAACGAGCCTATTTTTTATTCAAATTGATCAAAAGTGAACCTTTGGTTAAAATTGGTACAGCAGTAACAAAGTTTGCTTTAAAATCATCTCTTCCTGTTGAAGGTTTGATCAGGTCAACAGTCTTTGATCATTTCTGCGGTGGCGTCAACGAATATGACTGTATGCCTATTATAAAGAAAATGTATGCGAAGAAAGTGCATTCGGTTTTGGATTATTCTGTAGAAGGAAAGGAAGAAGAGGTTCAATTTGACAGTGTTTTGGAGAAAACCCTTTCACTGATCAATTTTGTAGATGAAAAAGATGCTATGCCTTTTGCTGTATTCAAACCGACAGGTTTTGGCAGATTTGAATTGTACAGAAAAATAACGGAGGAAGAGGAGCTCAGCGAAAAGGAAAAAAGTGAATGGGCCCGTGTGGTGGAAAGATTTGAAAAAGTTGCGAAGGCTTGCTATGATAAAGATGAATGTTTACTGGTAGATGCAGAAGAGAGCTGGATGCAGAAGGCAGCTGATGATTTGATGGAAGGCTTAATGGAGAAATACAATAAAGAGAAAGTCATTATTTTTAGTACGTTGCAGTTGTACAGGCATGACCGGATGGATTACTTAAAAGGCCTGCATGAAAAAGCCCGTGAAAAAGGGTTTAAAATTGGAATGAAACTGGTGAGAGGTGCTTATATGGAAAAAGAAAGAGAGCGAGCCCAACTTAAGAATTACCAGGATCCCATTTGTGCCACCAAGGCCGAAACTGATCAAAATTTTAATGAGGTAATGAAATATATGTTTGATCACCTGGAAGATATGTCTATTTTCTGTGGTACCCATAATGAAGAGAGCTCATATTTGTTGATGGATATGATTCAAGAGTCAAACTATAGCAAAACGGATAACCGTTTATGGTTTGGACAGTTATATGGTATGAGCGATAATATTTCTTACAATCTGGCCGACCAGGGTTATAATGTAGCAAAATACCTGCCTTTTGGCCCTGTAAAAGATGTCATGCCTTATTTGATTCGGAGAGCGGAAGAGAATACTTCAGTTGCAGGACAGACCAACAGGGAACTTGACTTGATCTCTATCGAGAAGAAAAGAAGGAAATTATAAATGTCAACAAGAAATATTTCTATTAATATTATTTGGACACTTGTCGTGTTGCTAGCCATGGATGCTTATGTCTATTCAGCGCTGCATAAAAGTATACAGAAAAGTAAATGGAAGTCTTTTTTCAATGTTGTGTATGCTATATCAGTAGTACTTGGTTATATAGGGTTTTATTATTTATACTATTATTTTACTGCTAAACCTTTGCAGGCCAATCTTGCTCCCAATCTGGCGATTGGTTTCTTTTTTTCCTTAGTGGTTGTTAAAGTTCTATTGCTTCTTTTCTTTTTGCTGGAAGATATTTTCAGATTTCTGGAACTACTATTTAACCTGCTGAGGAGCTTTATAAGAGCTGATAAAGAAACGATCAGCAGGCAAGGGAGAAGAGGGTTCATCAGGCAAGCAGGTTTAATTATTGCGGGAATCCCCTTTACCACGATGTTATATGGAATTACCAAGGGAAAGTACGCTTTCAAGGTCAACAAAGTAAAGTTAGCCTTCGATAACCTTCCAAAAGCCTTTGAAGGTTTTAAAATCGTGCATATTTCTGATATTCATTCGGGTAGTTTTGATAGCAGGGAAGCTATTATTGAAGGCATCGAACTCGTCAAGCAGCAAGCGGCGGATTTGATTCTTTTTACAGGTGACCTGGTCAATAATGATTCTCGTGAGATCTTGCCATTTATTGAAGATTTTAAGACTTTAAAAGCTCCTTTTGGGGTGTTTTCAGTTTTGGGCAATCATGACTACGGTGATTATAAAAAATGGAATTCTGAGCAGGATAAGCAAGAGAATATGGAATTGCTTTATCAATATCAAAAAGAAATGGGTTTTGAATTGCTCAATAACGGGAATACCGTCATCACTAAAGGTACCGACAGAATTGGTATTTACGGAGTTGAAAACTGGGGTAACCCGCCATTTCCTCAAAAAGGGGACCTGGATAAGGCATTATCGGGGAATGAACATTTGGATTTTAAGATTCTTTTGAGTCATGACCCTACACATTGGGACAAAAAAGTAACGAGCCACCCTGTTCATATTGACCTTACCTTATCGGGTCACACACATGGCATGCAGTTCGGGGTTGAAATCCCCGGGTTTAAATGGAGTCCGATAAAATATATATACCCGCAATGGGCCGGGCTTTACACAAAAGACAAGCAACAATTATATGTGAATCGAGGCTTTGGGTTTTTAGGGTTTCCCGGCAGAGTCGGTATTTGGCCAGAGATCACTTTGATTGAATTAACCAGTAATACTGAAGATAATGTTTGATTTTCTGAAATCGGACCATAAAAAGAATAGTGATCGAAAACTCATGAGAATAGCTTTTGACAACAAAGAACAATGGCCTGAACTTGTTGAATTATCGCAGCAACAAGTCGTATATATATTTAAACATAGCAGCAGGTGCGGTATAAGTTCAATGGTGCTCAGGCGGTTTGAAAAGCAATTAATGGAAAGAAAAGCAACTTATTTTTACTTGCACATTCAGGATTTTAGATCATTATCAAACTGGTTGGCGCAAGAACTTGGGGTTCGGCATGAGTCTCCTCAGCTTATTGTTCTGAAGGAAGGAAAAGTGTTGGCCCATGCTTCACACTATGACCTGCTGGAAATCGTATAAAAGCTTTGAGCAGCTCAAGTTATTCAATTGGAAATTCCCTTGCTTTTTTCACCTTTCCGCTACATTCACCAAAGCCGATCCTGACCTCTTCATTTTTACAATATCCCCGCATGATCACTGTATCTCCATTGTTGATAAATTTTCGTTCAGTGCCATCAGACATCTTAATGGGTTGTGTTCCTTTCCAGGTCAGTTCCAGCATCGAACCATAACTTTTTTTGTCTTTTCCTGAGATCGTTCCACTACCGTAAAGATCTCCTGTTCGAACGTTACATCCGTTAACGGTCTGATGAGCCAATTGTTGAGAAATACTCCAGTATAGATTTTTAAAATTTGTTTTACTGACAAGAGTCTCCTCATCTTGTTTTTTAGGTTTGATCGAAGTCTCTATTGAAATATCATATGAAGTCAAACCTTCCTCTTGAAGGTAGGGAAGAGGTTTGGGATCCTGTTTTACCCCTTCTACCTTAAAAGGTTCCAAGGCGTCCAGGGTGACGATCCAGGGAGAAATGGTAGTTGCAAAGTTTTTTGCAAGAAAAGGCCCAAGAGGAACATATTCCCATTTTTGAATATCCCTCGCTGACCAGTCATTTAGCAATACCATTCCGAAAATATGGTTTCTTGTTTCATCTATAGGCAGTGGCTTTCCTAACCTGTTGGCATCGGTTGTAATAAAACCCATCTCAACTTCAAAGTCCAAAAGCTTGCATGGTCCAAAGACTGGCTGCGTTGCTCCCTGTGGCATGGTTTGCCCATTGGGCCTGCGTATTTTGGTGCCAGATACGACGATGGAAGAAGACCTGCCATGATAGCCCACCGGGATATGGACCCAGTTGGGTAACAAGGCATTTTCAGGATCTCTGAACATCGTGCCTACATTGGTAGCATGATCTTTACTTGAATAAAAATCAGTATAATCTCCGATGACCACTGGCAAGAGCATTTCAATTTCATTCATATGGAAAATTATAACCTCTTTATGCGCATCATTGTCCTTAAGTTTTTCATTCTCTATGTCAAAAACGTCTGCAATCCGGTTTCTTACAAGGCGCCAGGTGGTGCGGCCATCGGCAATAAAATCATTCAGGGAGTCTTGCATGAAAATATCATCCGTTAATGGTATACCCTCAAAATAGCCCAATTGCTGCAGCGCTGCAAGGTCAATGGCATAATCTCCTATCCTTGTGCCAATTGTCGTAATATCATCCTTGGTAAGAAACACGCCAAAAGGAATGTTTTGAATTGGAAAATCAGAATCTGAATCTACGGGTAACCAGGATTTTCGATTGGGGTTGTTGGCAGTTATCTTCATTTTTTTTGAGAATTTAATAAAAAATTATCTATAATTTAGGAATACAATTATTTCATTTCAAATATAGAAGTTTCTAGATATATGAAGGATGAATTTATTACTTTTGTGCTGATTTTAACGTTATAAATAAAACTATATTCATGAGCCGAGATCAAATTATTTTTGACCTGATATCAGACGAAAAAGAAAGACAGACAAATGGTTTGGAGTTAATTGCTTCAGAAAACTACGTTAGTGAGCAGGTGATGGAAGCCGCGGGTTCCATCCTAACCAATAAATATGCTGAAGGATATCCCGGTAAAAGATATTATGGAGGTTGTGAAATTGTTGATCAGATAGAACAAATCGCTATCGACAGGGCAAAGACTTTATTTAACGCAGCTTATGTTAACGTTCAGCCGCATTCGGGTTCACAGGCAAACACTGCGGCATTTCATGCGGTTTTAAAGCCCGGTGATACCATTTTAGGTTTTGATCTTTCTCACGGAGGGCATTTGACTCATGGCTCTCCGGTGAATTTTTCGGGAAAATTATATAAAGCGACTTTTTACGGTGTTGAAAAGGAAACAGGCGTTTTAAATTACGATAAGATACAGGAAAAAGCGAATGAAGTAAAACCTCAGTTGATCATCGCAGGAGCTTCTGCTTATTCCAGAGAAATTGATTTCAAAAGATTCAGAGAGATTGCAGATAGTGTAGGGGCCATGCTTTTGGCTGATATTTCACATCCTGCCGGATTGATTGCCAAGGGTATTTTAAATGACCCCCTTCCTCATTGTCATATCGTTACAACAACTACACACAAGACTTTGAGAGGACCAAGAGGTGGAATGATCATGATGGGACAGGATTTTGAGAATCCTTTTGGGGAGAAAACACCAAAGGGAAACCTTAAAATGATGAGCGCCTTACTCAATTCAGCTGTTTTTCCTGGTAACCAGGGAGGACCTTTGGAGCATATCATTGCGGCAAAAGCGATCGCTTTCGGAGAGGCCTTAACGGATGAGTTTCTGAATTATCAAATACAGGTAAAAAAGAATGCAGCTGCCATGGCTGAAGCATTTGTTGCCAAAGATTACAAAATCATTTCAGGAGGTACAGATAATCACATGATGCTTATCGACTTGAGAAATAAGCATATTACAGGTAAGGAGGCCGAGAATGCCTTGGTGAAAGCTGATATTACAGTAAACAAGAATATGGTGCCATTTGATGATAAATCTCCTTTTATAACTTCAGGTATTCGTATTGGTTCGGCTGCCGTCACAACAAGAGGACTTGTTGAAAGCGATATGGCTATTATTGTTGATCTTATTGACGAAGTCATCAATGATTTTGAAAATGAGGATATTTTGGAAGCTGTGGCCTTAAAGGTAAATGCTTTGATGAAAGACAAGCCTTTATTTGCCTGATTACCTTGGATACATGATAATAATCATTTAATTTTCAGCCTATTTAACCTATTTTTACTAGGTAAATTTGCCGGGAATGGGGGCACGTGCTGTAAAAGCAATCGAAAGTTTAAGAGAACGAAAGGAGTTTTTATACCATCTTTTGAATGATGTAAAAGCGCTCGAAATGATGCTTGAGCAAGATATTTTTGAGCGTGGTGTAAGACGTATTGGCGCCGAGCAGGAGTTGTGTTTGGTCGATAAAAATTTCAGGCCTTCCTGCAATGCACTAGAAGTGCTAGACCATTTAAAGGATCCTCACTTTACCAATGAACTGGCTTTGTTTAACCTTGAGATCAACCTGGACCCCCTTGAATTGACGAAAGATTGTTTTTCAAAGATTGACCGGGAGTTGACAAGATTGATCTCCAAGGGTGATGCGGTTGCAAACCAAATTGATCAAAATAAAATTATCCTTACAGGGATTTTACCTACACTTAGAAGGCGGGACATGGTCTTTAAGAACATTACCCCTTTTCCTCGTTACAAAGTCCTGAATAAGATTTTAAAAGATATCAGGGGAGATGATTTTATGTTAAAAATCAAGGGGGTTGATGAATTGATCTTAAACCATAAATCAATTCTTTTTGAAGCTTGTAATACCAGCTTTCAGGTACATCTTCAAATCCCAATAGACGAAATAGTGGATAAATACAATTGGGCTCAGGCCATTGCCGGACCGGTTTTGTCCATTTCTGCAAATTCACCTTTGCTATTGGGTCGGGAACTATGGAGCGAAACCAGGATCGCTTTGTTTCAGCAAAGCGTAGATTTAAGGAATCGGTCCTATCTGCTTAGAGAGCAAAAACCCAGGGTGTCATTTGGGAGTAGTTGGATAAAAGATTCGGTCATTGAATTGTATCAGGATGATATTGTAAGATACACACCCTTGTTAACCACTGATTTTAAAGAAGATGCAGTCGCCAAACTAAACAGGGGGGAAATCCCAAAACTAGAGGCCATAGGTATACATAATGGAACAATTTACAGATGGAATCGTTTGTGCTACGGTCAAAACAATGGAATCCCGCATATGCGGATAGAAAATCGCTATATTCCTGCGGGTCCCAGCGTAAAAGATGAAGTAGCAAATGCAATGTTCTGGGTAGGTCTTATGCAAGGCATGCCCGATAAGTATAAAAAAATTGACGATTTGACACCCTTTAATGAAGTCAAGGGCAATTTTGTGAATGCAGCAAGGACGGGAATCAATACTTTCTTTAATTGGTTTGGAAAGGGTATATCAGCCAAAAGGTTAATACTTACAGAGCTGTTGCCCATTGCTTACCAGGGCCTGGTCAAATCCCAGATTGATCTCAAGGATATCCATTTTTATCTTGATATTATAGAAAAGCGGGCAGAAACGAGGAATACAGGATCAGAATGGATGAGGTACAGCAATAACGTGCTTAAGAAAAAAATGACCAATGATATTGCAAGTGCCACGCTAACTGCTCATATGTATAAAAATCAGCAATCAGGGAAACCAATACATGAATGGGAACTTGCAAAAGATAACGATGTATTGAATTTAGATGTTGGCCATGCCAAACTGGAAAAATTCATGACAACCGAGATCTTTGTTGTCAATGAAAACGACCTGGTAGAGCTGGTAACAAAAATCATGGAATGGAGGCATATAAATCACATTCCTGTTGTTAACGACAAGAACAGGTTGACAGGCTTGATCACAAAAACTAATATCCAGGCCATTCAAGGGCAGGATACTAATGTTATTGTAGCCAAAGATATCATGGTAAGGAAGGTGATTACCGTAGACTCTGAAACTTCCATTGAAAAGGCCAACAGTATCATGCTGGAGCACAAAATTGGTTGTTTACCCATACTGGAACTCGATGACCTGGTAGGGATTTTAACCAAAAACGACCTTGATAAATTACTGTATGCTTAAATTATGATCGAAACCAAAATTATGATTGAAACCAAAATGGAACATCAAACAAGTTATTTTCATCATAAAAGGATACTAGGAGAATTTTATGGTACCGATAATGGCCCTACAGTGATCATATTTGCCGGAATTCATGGGAACGAAAAGGCAGGGGTACATGCTTCACATAAAGTCATTCAAAAAATTAAGCAAAGGAATATAAAGATTAAAGGGAACTTACATGTCATTCTAGGCAATATTAATGCCTTAAACAAAGGAATAAGATTTGAAAAAGTTGATCTGAACAGAATATGGCAACAGCATCATATTAGGGATTTGGAAACTCAGGAAGCTCATTTGATTGCAGAAGATAGGGAGCAAAGCGATATTTTGAAGATTATCAGGAATATATTGACCCATCGGCCTGGACCTTTTTATTTTCTGGACCTTCATACGACTTCATCTGCTTCAGTGCCTTTTATTACAATCAGTGATTCATTAAACAACCGAAAGTTTTCTGCTAATTTCCCTATTCCCGTTGTGTTGGGAATAGAAGAGTATTTAGATGGCCCGTTACTTACTTTTATTAATGAATATGGTCATATAGCTTTAGGATTTGAAGGAGGTTCCCATGATGCAGCTTCTTCTATTGTCAACAGTGAGGCTTTCATCTGGAAGGCCCTTGTTCACTCAAAATGCATGGATTCGGCAGAACTTGAGGATTATGATCAATACCAAAAAGTATGGTCTGACCTTTGCTGTAAATACCAATTCTTTGCCATCAAATACCGTTATGAATTAAAGAAGCAGGAACAATTTACGATGAGGCCGGGGTTTGAGAATTTTGAGCCTATAAAAAAGAATGAATATTTAGCCACAAGTGATGGTAAAGATATCTTATCACCAAAAGGAGGCCGAATTTTTATGCCTTTATACCAGGAATTGGGAGAAGATGGTTTTTTTATCCTTACTAAAGTTTCCAAATTCTGGCTTGGTTTGTCTATCATGGCTCGCAAATTGAAATTCAACCATTTGTTAAGGTTGGTTCCGGGCGTTAACAAAGACCCGGAAAACAATTTTACACTTATTGTCAATCCAAGGGTGGCAAGATTTATGACACGCCCCGTTTTTCATTTATTTGGTTACAGACAACAGATATATAAGGATGATAAACTTCATTTTATCAAGCGAGACAGAAAAATAACCGATTTTACGTGATGCAGCTATAACGAAGGCTTTTGGTCGAGATAGTGTTGCAAAATACCCAAGGCATAGGTACTGGCGATCTCTGTTGCAAATTTTGGGAAATCAACATGAGCCGTATGATTTGCGTTATCAGAAATCGTTCTGATAATAGAAAAAGGCACTTTATATTCAAAGCAAACCTGAGCCACAGCTGCTCCTTCCATTTCTACACACTTTATCGTTGGCAGGCCGGAAAGAATTTTTTTACTTTGTTGGGAAGATGATATGAATTGATCGCCGGAGGCTATGTCACCTACATGGATTTTAGGTTCTTTGATGCTAAAACCCATCAATTGCTCTTCTGACAGATAATCATTTTTGTTTTGCAGGAATTGATCACTTGCCCGTGCAAGTTGGTTTCTTTTTTCAGGATCCGTAGTAAAGGCGCTTTTGCCCAAAAGAGGCACTTCATAGGCTTTGACCAAAGGACTGCCGTCCATGTCGTGTTGGTAAAGGTCTTTTCCGATCACAATGTCTCCGACAAAAACATCGTCTCTGATACCTCCCGCAACTCCTGTAAAAATGATTTCTTTTACTTTAAAATCATTGATCAATTGAGTGGCAGTTGTAGCCGAAGCAACCTTGCCCCAGCGTGAGAACACCAGTATGACCTTTTTGTCAAAAAGCCGTCCCTGGTAATAGGTTCTCATTCCTTTGACCATCTTTTTTTCAACATGCAACAAGGCTTGTAAGGCCTCTATCTCTTCTCGCATCGCGCTAATAATTCCAGTATACATGATAAAAGGGAGCTAATAAGTTCAGATGATCTTTCCGTCTTTCATTTCAAGTTTTCTGTCTGCCATTTCCGCCAATTCCTGGTTATGAGTGACGATCACAAAGGTTTGATCGAATTGCTCTCTCAATGTAAAAAAAAGCTCATGAAGCTGTCTTGATGAAACTGTATCCAAGTTTCCGCTAGGCTCATCAGCAAAGATAACATCCGGTCTGTTGATCAGGGCCCTGGCCACGGCAACTCGTTGTTGCTCACCCCCGGAAAGTTCACTGGGTTTGTGCTGCAACCTGTCTGACAGGCCTAAAAAATCCAATATTTCTGTCGCTTCTTTTTCTACTATCTTTCTGGAGCGATTGGCAATGAAGCCCGGAATGCAGACATTCTCCAATGCTGTAAATTCCGGCAAAAGCTGATGAAATTGAAATATAAAACCTATATGCCTGTTCCTGAATTTTGACAAAGCCTTGTCATTCAGGCTTTTTATATCGGTGTTATTTATAGATAAGGCATCAGAAGATGAGGGTTTGTCCAAGGTGCCCAGGATCTGTAACAAGGTTGTTTTCCCTGCGCCGCTAGGCCCTACAATGGCAACGATCTCACTCTTTTTTATATGTAAGTCAACCCCTTTAAGGACTTCTAATTCACCATAATATTTGTGTATGTTTTCAGCTTTAATCATTAGGATGGAATATGGCGGTGAAAATACAATAAATTAGTGATTTTCCAATAGGCATTCATGCAGCATATAGCAGCTTGATCTGGCCCTTTTATGAAGACCGGTCCTTTTTAACCCAGCGCTTAATATTGTTGTAATCCAGGAAATAAATGAGTTTAATGGAAAGCAGATGACCATGGGGTTGCTCCAGCAGGTTCTCAAGGTTTTCACTAAAGGATAAATCAGATTTGTTATCTTCACTTTGAATCGAATTTCTGTATAGGGCGACCAATTCACTTCCTCGTGTAAATTGCCATACATAACGTAGATCTATATTCCAGCTATTGAAATTTAGGTCATTGTCTTCAACGTAAGGATGCGAGCCTAAGTAACCATCTTCTTCAAGTTCATAATATTGTTCCTGATAAGCAACTGTTGACCAATAATGTCTGAAGGATAAACTAATAGACGATTTATCATTAAAATTGTACTTGCTCGAAAAGCTGTTTTCAATTTGATTGTTTTGCCGAACCCCAAAAATAATGGTTGCGTCGTCTAAAGTATCAACATATCCAGGTTGGTTGAAACTTTGGTCCAGGGTGAAACCATAACCAAATTCTAATTTTTCATTAACCCTGAATCTAGGTCCCAAGCCCAGCTCATAGGAGTATTCATCAGTCCCGTACCTTGCCCTATTGCGAAGGCGAATTTCAATGGCCAGTCTTTTCCTAAAATCTGACGAGAAATATCCTTCAGACCTGTATTGTCCATTGCGTTTCCAAAATCGGCCTTCGGTTCTCGGTTCAAAGAAATCTACTACTTCTCCAATGTTGGCACCAAGTTCAAACCCAAAAGAAAGTTGCTTTAAATTGGTAGCAAAAATATCAATCTCAGCATAATTACTGGTTGTTACACTTGGATCAAATCTTCTAAAGTGGCCTCCGAAAAAGCTGACCCTGAAAAAGTTAAAGTGCTTTGTGGGTTCGAAGATTCTATAGGAAAGGTTCCCCCGAATATCATTATAATTATTTGTCCTTTGAAATCCAAGATCATTTTTGTCATATTGATCATCCGCAAATCGATGCCTCAAACTGAATCGCACCTGGCCTGTGGTTTTTTCGAATTCCAGGCGCGATGCAAAGCCAGAAGTATTTATACCGGTTTCACTTATATTACTCATGCTACCGTCACCACTCACTCGGTATGAATTTGATCCGTTTGACAAACTGAATACCAGGGAAGAAACATTGGCATCCCTAAAATTGCCTTCCCTTAACACATTGGTGTTTACCAATGAAATAAATGAGTTTTTATTGAATTCCTGGTCTATGACAAAAACATTGTAATTGGTTAAAGGTGCTGTTTTAATTTTAGATATTTCGCCTGTAAGCGTATCTTTAACAGTCGCATAAGTATTTTCTGTAATTGAGTTGAGCACTCCCACTCCCAGGCCTTTTTGAGACCTTCCGGTGACCTTTACCGCATTCAACACTTTTGCTTCATCCGGGTTTTCTACAATTTCTTTCGCGTCGTATACCTCACCTATATCGCCTCTTCCAATCGGTGAATTTCCTATTCTTCTGGAAAAAAATAAATTTCCTTTTTGGAGTAGATCCGCCCCTTCAATAAAGAACTGCCTCTGCTCAGAAAAAACTTGTTCAAACGGACCGAGATTTAAAACTACGTTATCAAAGCCTGCTTGGGAAAAATCAGGAACAAGTGTTGCAAACAAGGTAAAATTATCAGTGATTCCATATTTTACATCCATACCAAAATTCAGGTTGGTATCGTTATTGCCTTCATAATTGTTAAGGACAAAAGAAGCAAAAGGAGAAAAGCTTAATCGGGTAGGAGGGTCGATATCTTTAAGCCCTGTAAGTAAACCAGCGTATTGTGAAGGTCTTCCGGTCGATTTGTCTATATAATTCCAAACATATTGTTCTCGGCTGCTTTCAATTCGTCTCTGCATATTCAATCCCCAGGTCATGTCTTTTCCATCGGCGAATCTCAAGGCAGCATATGGAATTTTCATTTCAACGTACCAGCCTTTCTCATCGAAGCTGATTTCACTGAACCAAACCTCATTCCAGCTAAAATCCTCACCGTTGGCAGGAGAAACCTGTGCATCTAACTGGGTGGCTCCGGCAGAAACAAAGAATTCATATTCATTTTGCCCGTCATTATTCGGGCTAATTCCAATAACGAAAAAATCTGACGTGCCCAGGTTATCCCTTTCACTGAGTTGTCTCATGATTTTGTCTGGTTCAGCATCAAATAAATATGCACCTACATAAATGGCCTGATTATCATACAAGACCTTTACCTCAGTTTTCTGGTTTTGAGGCTCAGCATCACCATCTCCCGGTCTGAACATCACAAAATCTTTTGCTATATCCGCTCCATCCCATGCCTTATCGTCAAGTTTTCCGTCAATGACCGGGGGTTCCTGGATCCTGGAGGATTTAAGTTGTTTTTTTGTGATTTGAGCAGTTACGGTCATCACCGTGAAGAGAAAAAATAGGAGAAAAAACTTGCTCATGAATAAGGAAAAAAGTTGTCGTGTTTCGAGCAAGCGAAATTAGATAGCTCAAGAACAAAAATGTCTTAAGAAACTGTTAAACTATTTTTGTTTGCAGCGTTTTTTAACTTATTGTTCGGCTCATGAAGATTGAAAAAAAATTAGTTGGGGCATTCCTTGTATCTCAATTAAATACTTACTTTTGTACCCATCATATTATAAAGACTTATTCATGAACTTACACGAATATCAAGGAAAAGAAATTTTAAATAGTTTCGGGGTAAAAATTCAACGGGGTATCGTTGCAGACAACCATAAAAAGGCAGTTGAAGCCGCCAAATTATTAGCCACAGAAACCGGTACTGGCTGGTGGGTCATAAAGGCCCAGATCCATGCTGGAGGAAGAGGAAAAGGTGGAGGTGTCAAATTGGCAAAAAATTTAGCTGAAGTTGAAAGTATCTCAAAAAACATCATTGGAATGATGTTAAAAACACCTCAGACACCTGCAGAAGGAAAAAAGGTAAATCAAGTTTTGATTGCTGAGGATGTTTATTATCCAGGCGATAGCGAACCGGAAGAATACTATATGTCTGTGTTGTTGAACAGAGGGACAGGTAGAAATATGATCATGTATTCTACCGAAGGAGGAATGGATATTGAAACAGTGGCCGAAGAAACACCGCATCTTATCTTTACTGAAGAGGTCGATCCGGGAACAGGGCTTTTAGCTTTTCAGGCAAGAAAGATAGCCTTTAACCTGGGCTTGTCAGGAAAAGCATTCAAAGAAATGGTACGATTTGTAATGTCTTTATATAGGGCCTATGTTGAATCTGATGCTTCTTTGTTTGAGATCAATCCTGTTTTAAAAACATCCGATGATATGGTACTTGCTGTCGATGCTAAGGTAACTTTGGATGACAATGCCTTGTTTAGACACAAAGATTATCAGGACCTGAGGGATCTTAGAGAAGAAAACCCTATAGAGGTTGAAGCAAATGCCGTAGGCCTTAATTATGTGGATCTGGACGGTAATGTTGGGTGTATGGTCAATGGAGCCGGATTAGCAATGAGCACTATGGATCTTATTAAACAATCGGGCGGAGAACCTGCTAATTTTCTTGATGTTGGAGGTACGGCTGATGCAGAAAGGGTAGAAACCGGATTTAGAATCATTTTAAGGGATCCTAAGGTCAAAGCAATATTGGTGAATATATTTGGAGGTATTGTTAGATGCGACAGGGTGGCACAAGGAATTGTTGATGCTTATAAAAACATGGGAGATGCAATAAAGGTTCCAATTATAGTGAGACTGCAGGGGACCAATGCCGTTGAGGCCAAAGAGCTTATCGACAATAGCGGATTGGATGTAATTTCTGTTGTAGAGTTTAAGGAAGCTGCAAATAAAGTACAGGAAGTACTGGCTTAGATCAATACTTTTTGGCAATAATAAAAAAGACCTGATTGATTTCAGGTCTTTTTTTTTATGATTTAACTTGTCATATGCAATACTGGAAATTGAAGGTTCGATCAGTTTTTGGAAATTTATAAGAATGAGCCAGCTTAACGCGGACCAATCTATAACACAAATCATGCTTTTTAAGTATTTTTCATTTAACCGTTTTCCTCTAGGGCATGCTGTCAAAAAAAAAATATACCAAAAAAAAGCAGTGCCTATAGCCAGGGATGGTAAAAAAAAAGAAGAATATAAAATATTATAAGATACTGAAAACAAAGTAATTAAACTTAAAAAAACCCTGTTTTAAGGAACTAGTTGTTTTCGGGGATATTTAAAATTCCCATTTTTATCTATTGTATGGTACTTATAATCTGCCTTACATTTGAACTATGGTTTTCAAGTGAGATCATATTCTTTAACAAACGATTCGATTTAATAAAATATGAGATAACATTACTTTCTTACATCTTGAACGAAATTAGAAGATACTTTTTAAAAGTTGACCAGGTTCAATACCCATAGAATTTCCATCTCCACATTATTAGATCTTTTTACAGACGATTTTTCCTAATTTGAAATAAGACGCAAACTTTGAATTGCTAATTATTAACATAAATATTTCAATTATGAAAAAGATAACTTTATTCTTCGCTTTAAGCTTTATGAGTTTGATAGGATTCGCTCAAGAAGCCAACAACTCATCAAATCTTGGTACTGAATCAATAAAACGCCAAACTGAATACATTATTGTATTAGACGACACTACTGTTGGAGACAATATTGATATGTTGCTGAATAACAATAAGGTATCAGAAGATCTTCAATTAAATTTTAACAATCATGAATTGGTACATGA
>JBFFLO010000018.1:0-18136 GCA_041554895.1 Lutimonas sp.
ATCGCAGGCAAAATGGTTTACAACATTTACGTTGTTTGCGATGGTAGGAACTTACGCCCTTGGGGTAATTCTGATTCCAAAATACTTAAGCCAAACCACTGCATTGAGATTAAGTGGGATTTTAGGGATCATGTTGAGTTTGGTCATTGTAAATACATCAGGATTCACCTCGGTATTACTGGTGGCTTCACTGGGTATTGCCAATGCGCTTGTATGGCCGGCAATTTGGCCATTGGCTATTAACGGCCTGGGCAAATTTACCAAGACGGGAGCCGCGTTTTTGATCATGGCAATTTCTGGTGGTGCGATTTTGACACCTTTATACGGTAAGCTCGTTGATTATTTAAAAGAAGTTTACCTGGCAGAGGGAATGGAAGAAGTTGTGGCAACTTCACATTCAGCCAATCAGGGTTATTGGATACTTTTACCGGCTTATATCATTATATTCCTTTATGCCTGGAAAGGCCATAAGATAAAATCCTGGAATTAAAAAAAAAGGAACCCTAAGGTGTTCCGAATTAAAATCTACGCAAGTTTCAACCTGTTATTTGAGTATTTATAGCAAAGTGGAGTAGCCTGAGAAACTACTCCGTGCTATTTAAGATGAAATAATTACTCATTTAATTTTTATTTCGCAAAAGGCAAGCTATTTTTGGCCGTAAACAACACAAATTGGTTTGAGTACTTTTCTAATATTCAGCATTATTGCCATATACTTTGGCCTGATCATGGCCATTTCTTATTTTACTTCAAGAAACAGAAGTGACGAATCCTTCTTTACCGGTGATAGGCAATCGCCATGGTTTCTTGTGGCTTTTGGCATGGTTGGAGCCGCTCTTTCGGGTGTGACCTTTGTTTCCGTTCCCGGGATGGTAGGAAATAACAGTTTTTACTTTTTTCAGTTTATTTTGGGAAATGTAGTGGGCTACCTTTTTATCACCTTTGTGCTTATTCCATTATACTATCGATTGAAACTGGTTTCTATTTATGGCTATTTAAATGACAGGTTTGGCATAAAAACCTATAAGACGGGTTCTTTGTTTTTTCTTGTTTCTCAATCATTTGGCGCTTCCCTTAGATTATTGCTGGCTGCGAAAATCTTACAATTTGCGTTTTTTGATAAATTGCAGATACCTTTTTTTCTTACGGTGATTATCATTTTGATGTTGGTATGGCTTTACACCAATAAATCTGGCATCAAAACAATCGTATGGACAGATACCATGCAAACCTTCTTCCTCATACTTTCAGCCGTCGTAACGATTTATTCGATCACGACAGCCATGGGTCTTTCTATGGGGGAATCTGTAAATAAAGTGGTTCAACATGATTATTTCAAGGTATTTAACTGGGACAATAAATCAGGAAATAACTTCTATAAACAATTCATAGCAGGAATTTTTATTGCTATTGCCATGATGGGTCTCGACCAAAACATGATGCAAAAGACCCTGACTTGTAAAAATCAGTGGGATGCCCAAAAAAACACGTTGACCTTTAGTTTGATATTGGCAATGACCCAATTCCTGTTTTTGGGCTTAGGAATTTTGCTATATGTTTATGCCGAAAGCATACAAGTTTCTTTACCATTGGGGCAACAAGGTCAGTTTCTGGATACAGATACCTTATTTCCTGATCTGGCCATAAATCATTTGGGCTTGGTTGCCGGTATAAGTTTTTTGCTGGGAATCATTGCAGCCTCATTTTCAAGTGTCGATTCGGCGTTGACCGCGCTTACAACTTCTTTTACCTATGATTTTATGGATATTTCGGAGAAATCCAGTGCCGATAAAAAGCGCTTAAAAAACCGTGTGCTCTTTGGCTTTTCGGTGGTTGTCTTTATCATTATCATGATGTTTTCAGGTAGCAGGGGAGACGTGATCTCTTTGATATTCAAGGTAGCGGGTTACACCTATGGCCCCCTGTTGGGTTTATTTTTATTTGGTATGTTTTCTTCCGTGTCCGTAAAAGATAAGTGGGTTCCGCTGATCTGTATCGCAGCACCTGTTTTAACATACTTACTTAGTATTTATCTAAAAAACAGTTTTAATTTTGATTTTGGATTTATCAGTATCGCAGTAAACGGCCTGATTACAATTTTGGGATTATTTATTATTAAAGAAAAGAATATATGATGATATCTGGATCAACAACTGAGGAGTCTTCTTATTACGACAACCTGGAGAATATGAGTGTTAAGGATTTACTTGTCAATATAAATAATGAAGACAAGAAAGTGGCCATAGCGGTCGAAAAATCGATTCCACAAATAGAACCTTTAGTGCAAGAAATCGTCAAGCGCTTTAAATTAGGAGGCCGCCTTTTTTATATAGGAGCAGGAACAAGTGGTAGATTAGGCGTACTTGATGCTTCTGAATGTCCGCCAACCTATGGTGTTCCTGATGATTGGGTGATAGGTTTAATCGCAGGAGGTGACGGAGCACTTCGCAAGGCCGTAGAAAATGCAGAAGATGATTTTCACCAGGCCTGGATTGACTTAAAGGCCTATGCTATTAATTCAAATGATACGCTTATTGGAATTGCTGCCTCCGGAAGGACCCCTTATGTAATTGGAGGATTAAAAGAGGCCAATCTAAATGGGGTGCTTACCGGTTGCATTACCTGTAATGAAGGCTCCGGAGTTGCGAAAGAAGCCAGGTTCCCGATAGAGGTAGTGGTGGGGTCTGAATTTGTGACGGGAAGCACAAGAATGAAGTCAGGAACCGCTCAAAAAATGGTTTTGAATATGATTTCCACTTCTCTTATGGTAAAACTTGGGAGAATCAGGGGGAATAAAATGGTCGATATGCAATTGACCAATGATAAGCTCGTCGAAAGAGGCACGAAAATGGTTGCCAGTGAACTGAAAATTGATGATGACCTGGCCAGGCGATTGCTTTTAAGGTATCAAAGCGTAAGGTCGGCCATAGATAATTACCGCAAGAACAATAAATAGAAAAGTATAAATGTTTAGGCTCCGGGAATTGATCAGCTATTCATTTTTGGAGCAATCACACTAGATATCATGTCGAAAATAGAAAAAAGATTCGGTTTGCTGGGTAAAAACATATCCTATTCATTCTCGAAGAAATACTTCACTGAGAAGTTTCAAGCTTTGGGCCTCACGCAATACGAATATGTGAATTATGACCTGGATAAAATAGAAGATTTCAACAAAAAGGTGCTAAAAGATGTAGATTTTTTAGGAGGGCTTAATGTGACCATTCCTTACAAAGAAAGCATTATGGCATATCTTGATGAAATTGATGAAGAAGCGAAGAGCATTGCTGCTGTAAATACTATAAAAATACTGGATAACAAGAGGTTAAAAGGATTTAACACCGATGCGTATGGTTTTGAAACTGCCCTGAAATCTTGTTGGAGAGGGAATGAGCGAGGCGCACTGATCCTTGGTACCGGAGGAGCCTCAAAGGCCGTAGCTCATGTGTTCAGGAAATTGGGGATTTCTTTTCTTTTCGTTTCCAGAAGTAAAACCTCAGAGCACATGATCAGGTATCAGGATGTGAGCAAAGAGATACTTAGGGCACATGAAATGATCATCAACTGTAGCCCATTGGGCACATTTCCTGAGGTGGATGCAAAGCCCGATCTGCCTTATGAGTTCTTGACAGACAAGCACTTACTCTTTGATTTGATTTACAACCCCAGGCGTACGGCGTTTCTGAAAATGGGAGAAAAAGCTGGGGCGATTATATCAAATGGTGAGTCAATGCTCAAATATCAGGCTGACAGATCCTGGGAAATTTGGAATTCCTAGAACATCGATTGAACCAGGGATCAAAATTTACACATGTTATTTTAAACATAGTTTTGCGCTTTGCCGGGCTATTAGTATCTTTCAACACTTTTTTAAAGTAAATTTTAGGAACCTTAAACATGAAACAATGTTAGACGTAAATAATGATCAGTTATCATCTGAATTAACAGGAGACGAAGCAAGTAAAAAAAATGAAGCAACTCCCAAAAAACCTGCAGGAAAGGAAAGTGTAGTGGATGATAATCAGAAAGAAGATGCCAAAGTGGAAAGCGCAGAGACAGCAGAAGATCAATCGGAAATTCAGGATATAGCGGCGGATGAAATTGCCTTGACAGAAAAGGCGGAAAAGGAAGAAGAAAAGGAGGTTAAAGCAGACAAAGAAGACAAGGAGGCAATAGGTTCCACAGAAGCGCCTAAAGAAATAAAGGAGGATATACATGCTGAGACGGCAGCCACGAAAATGGCTGGTGAAAAAAAAGAACCGGAGGCCCCCGAAAAGGAAAGCAAAGGCGAGAAGCAGGTACCCGATTTTGATTTGGCAGCATTATCTTTAGAAGGCATAGTTGAAATGACTAAAAAACTTTTGAATGAATATGAGATTCAGGAGGTGAAGAATCAAATAGAAAGTTTAAAAACGGAATTTCAAAAGAGGTTCAAATCTTTTTTGAAGGAGCAAAAGGAAGCCTTTGTCAAAGCCGGTGGTGAAGAGGAGAATTTCTTTTATTCTGAACCCCTCAAGCATAAGTTTGATGAACTGGTTACTGAATATAAAAGGAAGCGTCAGCAATTTTATAGAGAAATAGAAAGAGTTCAGAAGGAGAACCTTGAATTGAGGTTAAAGCTTATCGATGAACTCAAGGACCTGATCGATAATGCCGAGGCATCGACGATGTATAAGAATTTCAGAAACCTCCAGGATAAATGGAAGGAAGTAGGTCAGATTCCACATGCAAAATACAATGATGTTTGGCGAACTTATCACCACCATGTAGAAAGGTTTTACGATCTGCTTCATTTGAACAATGACTTCAGGGATCTAGATTTCAAACATAATTTGGAGGAAAAATCGAAACTGATCGAAAAGGCTGAGGCCCTTGCCGCTGAGGAGGATGTAAATCACGCTTTTAAGGAATTGCAGATCCTACACAAGATGTGGAAAGAAGATATTGGCCCTGTGGCACGTGAATTAAGAGAAGAGGTTTGGCATAGATTCAGTGAAGCAACGAAAAAAATCCATAAAAAAAGACATGATTTTCAAGAAAAGCTTGATGAAAAATTCAAGGCAAATGTAGGCCTTAAACTTGCCGTCATCAATAGGATCAATGAAATTGACCCAGCGAAGAATCAAAGTCACAAAGACTGGCAAGACAGTATTAAGAAACTGGAGGCACTCAGGGATGAGTTTTTCGCCATAGGTAAGGTGCCAAAATCAAAGAATGAAGAGATTTGGCAACTTTTTAGAGAAGCTACCCGCAATTTTAACGCTGAGAAAAACAATTTTTATAAAGGAATAAAAAAGGACCAGGCGGAAAATCTAAAAATGAAAATGGCCTTAGTGGAGCAGGCAGAATCTTTAAAGGAAAGCGAAGATTATGAAACCGCAACTGAGGTCTTTAAGAAAATACAATCAGAATGGAAAAAAATTGGCCATGTGCCAAGAAGAGATTCTGATAAAATATGGAAAAGATTTAAGGATGCTTGTAACCACTATTTTGACAGATTACACAACAAGCAAAATGACTTAGATAAAGATGCGTCTGCAGTTATCGAAAAGAAAAAGGAATTTATGGATTCCCTGAAGGAAGAGATTGAAAAAGGCAAGGAACTGACACTTGAATTTGTTGAAAAAGGAATGGAGGAATGGCGAGCTCTTGGCGTTTTACCTTCTAAAGTGAAGCATTTGGACATAAAATTCAATAAACTCCTTGATACTGCCTATAAGAAGCTTGATATTGATAAGGACGAAGCGTCTTTTTTAAGGTTTAAAAGTACTGTTGATGGATTATTGGATCAAAAGAACAGAAGAAAACTCGATAGCGAGCAATTGTTTGTAAGAAGGAAGATTGATGAGATCACAAAAGAAATCAAACAGTTGGAGAATAATATAAGTTTTATTTCTAATGCGAGCGCTGATAATCCGCTTGTTCAAAATGTGTATAAAAACATTGAAACCTATAAAAAGTCTCTTGATATTTGGAAAAGGAAGATTGATTATATGAAGAAAATGGAATACTAAAAAAAATCCCGCCATGTTGCGGGATTTTTTTTGCTTTGGAGGGTAACATGCCGATCCAAAGCAATTGCTTTGATGGTTCAAGTATAAATACAGGTTAGCATAAACCAACGCTATTGTTATCTTTGTAATCCAAAAAATAAAGAATGAGTTTTAACGAATGCTTCTAAAACAATAAATTTAAAAGAAACAAATTATGTCAGATGATAAAAAAGTGATATTCTCAATGTCGGGAGTAAGTAAATCTTATCCGGGAAACAATAAGCAAGTGCTTAAGAATATCTATTTGAGTTTTTTCTATGGAGCCAAGATCGGGATCCTTGGTTTGAATGGGTCGGGTAAATCAACTTTGTTAAAGATCATTGCGGGTTTGGAAAAAAATTACCAGGGCGATGTGGTATTTGCTCCAAATTATACAGTGGGTTATCTGGCTCAGGAACCCATCCTGGATGACAGTAAGACAGTTATGGATATCGTAAAGGAAGGCGTGGCTGAAACAGTAGCTATCTTGGATGAATATAACAAGATCAATGATATGTTTGGTTTGGAAGAAGTGTATTCTGATGCTGACAAAATGGAAAAATTAATGGCTCAGCAGGCTGAACTTCAAGACAAGATTGATGCCCAGAATGCCTGGGAGCTTGATACCAAGCTGGAAATTGCCATGGATGCTTTAAGAACCCCTGAAGGCGATGCCTTGATCAAGAATCTTTCAGGAGGAGAACGAAGAAGGGTGGCACTGTGCCGATTGTTGTTGCAACAACCGGATGTATTATTGCTAGACGAGCCGACTAACCACCTTGATGCGGAATCTGTGCATTGGCTGGAGCATCACCTTGCGCAATATCAAGGAACTGTTATTGCGGTAACGCATGACCGGTACTTTTTGGATAATGTAGCAGGTTGGATACTTGAACTCGATAGAGGAGAAGGAATTCCCTGGAAAGGAAATTATTCCTCATGGTTAGAGCAAAAATCTGAGCGTTTGGCCAAAGAAGAGAAAACAGCTTCAAAAAGGCAGAAGACACTGCAACGTGAGCTGGAATGGGTTAAAATGGCACCAAAAGGGAGGCATGCCAAATCTAAAGCAAGGTTGTCGAGCTATGATAAATTGATGAGTCAGGATCAGAAGCAGAAGGAAGAGAAACTTGAAATATACATTCCTAACGGTCCTAGATTGGGAAATAATGTGATCGATGCAGAGGCAGTTTCAAAGGCGTTCGGGGATAAATTGCTTTATGATGACCTGAATTTTAAATTGCCACCAAATGGTATTGTAGGTATTATCGGTCCTAACGGAGCAGGTAAAACCACTATTTTTAAAATGATCATGGGTGAGGAAAAACCTGATAAAGGAGCGTTTAAAGTGGGAGAAACCGCCAAAGTGGCTTATGTAGACCAAAGCCATTCTAATATTGATCCGGAAAAATCGATCTGGCAAAATTTTTCTGATGAGCAGGAGATGATCATGATGGGTGGGAAGATGGTGAATTCCCGTGCTTATTTGGGGCGTTTCAACTTTAGCGGATCAGAACAGAATAAAAAGGTTTCAGCTTTGTCGGGAGGTGAAAGAAACAGATTGCACCTGGCAATGACCTTACGTGAAGAAGGCAATGTACTGCTTTTGGATGAGCCAACTAATGATTTGGATATCAACACATTAAGGGCACTGGAAGAAGGGCTTGAAAATTTTGCCGGATGCGCGGTAATTATTTCTCACGATCGTTGGTTCCTCGACAGGGTATGTACCCATATCCTCGCATTTGAAGGAGATTCTCAGGTCTATTATTTCGAAGGAAGCTTTTCTGAATACGAAGAGAACAAGAAGAAACGATTAGGAGGCGATATGATACCTAAAAGGATCAAGTATAAAAAACTGATTCGTTGATTTACAGATGAATTCAAGAGTCAAGAATATCAAAAAAATATTGCTGTCTGATAACTGGTATACATTGAACAAGATCGTGTTCGATTATAAAATGCCAAATGGCCAGTGGGTTGAGCAAGCCAGAGAATCTTATGACAGGGGAAACGGAGCAGCAGTTTTGTTATATAATAAAAAGAAACAAACTGTAATTCTTATTTCGCAATTCAGGATGCCAACTTTCATGAATGGTAATGAAACAGGAAATATGATTGAAGTCACTGCCGGGCTTTTGGACGGAGATGATCCTGAAACATGTGTTATTAAGGAAGCAGAGGAAGAATCGGGATTTCGGGTAAAAAAGGTTGAAAAAGTTTTTGAAGCATATATGTCGCCAGGGGCTGTCACTGAAATTATTCATTTCTACATTGCAGCGTATGATGATTCGGATAGAGTGAGTGAAGGAGGTGGAGTAGCCGCTGAACAGGAGGATATTACCGTCTTGGAACTGGATTTTAAAAAAGCCATGGATATGATCTCGAAAGGAGAGATCAAAGATGCCAAAACCATTATGCTTTTACAGTATTTGATGATTAATAAAACAATGAAATAGAAATAATTAAATTATGCTATTTCATTGTTTTAAAACTTATTTAATCTTATTTCTTAATGTGTTTTGGTCAATTTTTTGATTTTGTTTTCAAGATATTCAAGGTGCATCATATGACTTTGTAAATCGTTCATGATACTGGTCTTTGATGTTTCAAACTTATCTTTCATCTTTGAGAATAGCTGTTGATAATAGTCTACGCCTTCTTTCATGTTTTCAGTAAAAGACAAAAGGTATTTTTCCTGCCTTTTATTGAGGTCTCCCTGAGTTTCTTCAATTTTATTTTTGAGATGGTCAGCATATAACCTTAGTTCTTTTAAAAACATATGGGGCCTGGCTTTATCAGACATAACATTTATCCTTCCATAAATATGGTCTGTAATTTCCGTCAGACTCATGATTTTTGAAAAATAAGCCATATTTGGCCCAGGGCACACAGCAACGCCTTTTGCGGGCCTTTCTGTCTGCATCCCGTGAATTTGTTCCGTAGCTGCCCCTAAGCCCATGCACAGGCACGATTTTTCCACAATTCTTTGGAACCTGCTTTTATATACCTCAGGAGATATATCTTCTTTATCGAGTTCCTTTATTTTATTTCTCTGATATTGACGCGAAGCGGTGCACATGGTCTTATCAGAGTATTCGTTGTTCAGGGCAAGAAATTCTTTTGGACAAGGGCTTCCCGGTCTTCCGGATTTGATCTTCTTATCTTTTTCCAAATCCTTTGAATTTCCTTTGAGGTTGTTAAAAGGAACTCCTAAAGGTGAAATATTGCTAAGGTAGAGGTCTTTTTCACCAGCCTGCGCTAATTTGCACATGGTTGCCTCATCGACTGTTGTAGCCTCCGGGACTAGCAGAAACGGGCTTCCCCAGCCTACTGAATCCAAGCCGTAATGTTCCATTAAAAATTGATGTTCATCCTTTGTTCCGACACCTCCCTGAGCCGTGATCTTCAATGCCAGCTTTTTCTTAGGTTGAATTTTGTCCCTGTCAGCCAAAGCGGAGTGTAGTATCCCGTAAACCGTTTCAATCAAGTCTTGTCTGTTGTCTTTGAATTCCTGGAGAATGGGCCCCATCAGATACCCTTCAGTAGCAAAAGCATGACCACCGCAATTCAAACCTGACTCAATTCGGTATTCAGATACCCACAGGCCCTTTTTTGCAAGAAATTTTCCTTGGATCAGTGCAGATCTGTAATCACTCACCTTGATCACAATTTTCTTTTTGATATGCCCTTCTTCATCGGGGTAAAAATCATCAAAATTTTCCATGTAGCTATAAAGTCTGGGATTCATTCCTGCCGACAGGACCAATGAAGACTCCAGATTACTTTGAGCAAATCCTCTCAATGCTGCGTGGGCATCATTATATTCATTGGGCAGTTGTGCTCCCTCTTTATAATTGGTTTTATCTAATTTGGTCATGATATTGACATCAATGCTCCCCATGGTAAGGTGCTGGTCTGCCCAGCTTCGGATCTCGTTCCATGAAGGATGTTGAGAAGTCAGTTCTGCAAATTTTTCTTTTAATGTGGAAGTATCGGGTAACATATTGAGGTAGGTCCTTATTTCCTGACCGGTTTCCAGCGTAGAATCTTTGATCTGCTTGAATTTTTTCTCTGCAAGTTCTTGTAGCAAGTTCAAGTACGAAGTGATCCGTTTGGCTCTGAAATCCTCAATTTTGCTGGTAATGGCCTGATAGGGTAGTTCAAATTTTTCACAATAGGTTTTCCGTAGGTTTTCAATAAGTACATCATCTACAATCGATACCACAGAGTCCATTCCATAAGGTGAAACTTTTAAAGGAGTATCCAGGGTAAACCCGGTGCCCATTACCGGAATATGAAAAGTGTGCTTTGTATACATTTTTAATTTTTTAGTAGATGCTCATATATATCATAATTGAACCACTCTATGCCTTTATAAGACATAAGGTTCTCAGCAATCTACAAAAGTATAAATCACAAATTCATTTTAGTTGATATAAGTCATGTTTAGCTTATTAATATCAACATTTTGGAAACAGGAAAAAAAAAACCTATCGGGAGGGATAGGTTCTGGCACATTAAAAAAATTAAAGCTTCGAATTAAATGCTTCTCACATTTACTGCGTTTAATCCTTTTTTACCTTCTTTTAGATCGAATTCAACTGCATCTCCTTCTTTTACCTTGTCAATTAAACCAGAAATGTGAACGAAATACTCGCTGTTTGAACCCTCTTCAGTGATGAATCCATAACCTTTAGATTCATTGAAGAATTTTACTGTTCCTTGTAACATTGTAATAAATTATTAATTAAAACTCAAAGATAATAT
This sequence comes from Lutimonas sp., assembly GCA_041554895.1. Classification (GTDB taxonomy): domain Bacteria; phylum Bacteroidota; class Bacteroidia; order Flavobacteriales; family Flavobacteriaceae; genus Lutimonas. The sequence goes on from JBFFLO010000018.1 coordinate 10,800, forward strand.
TATTTTGTAAATTTTTTAAATATGTTTTTAGATAAATGATTTATAAGCTACTAAGAAACCAAAGGCTGAACAAAACAAGAAAGATAATTCCCAAATAACTGAGAAAACTTAAATATTTTGAGGGCCTGGCATTGACGGGCATATGTTTGCCTTTCACCAATACAAAATTGGCTATGGCATAGAACGGACCTGTTAAAAAAGAAAGTATCGTGGCGATCTTTACAAAAGTGATCATACTTGTTTTGAAATAACTCAGGATGATCATGGTACCCATGCTAAGAAGAATGATCCAAATAAGGTAAAAGTTTTTATTCTTTTTTCCCAGCAGCAATTCGCTGCTTTTTGCCATGGCCCTGGGGGAGGCATCTAAAGTTGTAAGTGTCGTGCTGATCATTGTTGTAAAAGCCGCAATGCCAATAAAAACAGCTGCCCCTTTTCCAAGATTATTGGTGTACAAACCAATGAGCTGCTGGGCAAAAGCACTGGCGCCAGTGTTTATTTCTTCTGGTGAATGGTACATGACCAGTGCCCCGAGCGTCATAAAACAAATCCCCATAAACACGGTTGTTATATAACCAACGTTAAAATCAGCCAGCGCTTTTTTCTTATCGAAGCCATTTTTTGAGGTTTTACTTTTTTCCAGCGTCCAAAGAGAATGCCAGGTTGAAACATCTAATGGAGCGGGCATCCAGCCCAAAAAAGCTATTAGAAATGCGATCTCAACCGATCCTTTGGGAATTTGCGGCCATAGGGAATAGGTTTTATCTGCTTTGAAAATGGCAATTAACACGGCAATGACCGTACTCAACGCCAAAACAGAAATTATTATTTTCATTCCCTGATCAAGAATTTTGTATTTACCTAAAAGCAAAATCAAAAGGCAGGTCGCAGTAATTATAAGGCTCCAAATACTCAAATCGGGGGTAAGTCCAAAAAGGTTATGCGCCAATCCGGCGGTTACTATGGTAACAGCAGCCTGGATGGTAAACATGGTTAAAAAAGTAAGGATAAAGTACAAGATCAATACCCAATCCCCAAGTTTTTTATAGCCGTCAATCAGGCTTTCGCCAGTTGCCGTTGCATATCTCGGCCCATATTGGAAAAAGGGGTATTTGAAAACATTGACAAGAAGAAGGGCCCAGAGCAGTCCAAAGCCAAAATCGGCCCCGGCCCTGGTCGATTGTACCAAATGAGAAACACCTATGGCGGCACCGGCAAACAGTAAACCGGGGCCAAGGTTTTTGAAAGCTATCAACGCTTTTCGCTTCATCGGTCAAAAAATTTATTTGCTTGTAATGATTTCAGCTAGTAACTTTTTGGCTCTCAGTAATTTAACCTTAATATTATTTATAGGTTCATTTAGCAGAGCAGCTATTTCCTTATAACTTAATTCCTGAAAATATCTTAGATTAATAACTTCCTGATAGTGCGGTTTCAATTGGAGGATATAGGCTTTTAACTGGGCAAGGTTTTGTTCCTGAATAAGTTTGTCGGATGGAGTTGGATCTTCGTCAACGATCCTGTGAAGTTCCACGTTGTTCTTATTGATCGAAATGGTCTCCGTTTTCTTCTTTCTTAAATGATCAATATACAAGTTGCTGGCAATAGTGAAAAGCCATGTGTTGAACTGGAAATTCTCATCAAAGCTATCAATTTTATCAAATGCTTTTGCAAAGGCTTTAATGGTGATATCTTCTGCTTCATCCTCATTTTGACATTTATTGAATTGAAAGTGATAAACATCTTTCCAATATAAATTCAAGAGATCACTGAAGGCTTTTTGGTCCCCTTTTTTTGCCTGACTAATTAATAATTTGACATCTTTTGTATCGCTCATTTGCTGATTACCAGTATTTAGGGGGAGAAATAATATTTTTTAAAAATATATATAACTGTATAAATATAATTGAAATTTCATACAAAGGGCCAAAAGCTATTAAATCTTTTTCATTGAGCCTGACGGCTGCTTTATATATGGTAATATACCAAAACAGGAGCCTTATCAAAAATAACGGTATGATTATAAAACGGAATGTTTCTGTGATCAGTGAAATCACTGCCAAAGCATAAAGGGACAACTGGGAGATAAAGAATAAACCCAGCAGGATTTTTGTTACCGGTTTGTATTGAGTCGCGGTTGTGATGTGCCTTCTTTTCTGTCTGATCCAATTCCTAAAACGGGTATGGGGTTTGGATGAAGTAAAGGATTCCTTGTGATCACAAATCGCCGTATTGTTTTGGTTTGCGATTTGTGAAATAAGCAGATCATCATCTCCTGATTTGATATGGGTATGATCTTTAAAACCTCCGGCGCTTATAAACGCTTCTTTTTTATAAGCAAGATTCCTTCCTACCCCCATATAAGGTTTTCCGTTGAGTGCATAAGAAAAATATTGAAGGGCCGTAAACAGGGTTTCGAACCTGATCAGTTTGTTTAAAAATGAATTTTTTACTTTTTGATAAGCCCCGTACCCCAGCACAATTGCTTTTTCATCTGAAAAAGGGGACGTCATGTACGTTATCCATTTTTCACTAACAGGCTGGCAATCTGCATCTGTAAGGAGTATATATTCGTTTTTGGCCATCTGGATGGCTTTTGACAAAGCTTCTTTTTTACCCTTCGAATCTGCCGCTGAAATTTGAATAATTGTTACCTTAAAATTTGAATTGACATACGCTTCCTCAAAGGAAAGCATTTCTTTTAAAGTATTATCGGTCGAAGCGTCGTCAACTAAAACAATCTCGAATGATGGGTGGTCTTGTTGTGCTAATCCCGGAAGTAAGCTTTTTAAATTGTCTGCTTCATTTTTCGCACAAACAACCACGCTTATCGCACGGTTCTTATTTTCAATTACTGATTGGCGAAAGGAGGTATACTTCCTGAAAAGGAAAAGGTAGAAATAAGATTGAACAAAAAAAACAACACAGAATGTGATCAGCAGCAACATCGAGTCTTAGGAAATACTCTTTTCCGTCAGGTTCTCCTCTTTATTGTCAAGATTGGTGCTGCAACTTCCTTCTTTGCCACACCCACAAGTAATTCCTTCGGCTTTTAGCCTTACATTACTTCCTGCGCAGGTTCCGTCAAATTCTCCGTCTTTTTTAGCCCAGATCTTTATAGCTATACCTGCAAACCCAATACCCAATAAAATAATACTTAACAATAGCAGTTTCATATCCAAAAATTATGCTGCAAAATTACTCATTTATAACAGGAATTAAAAATAAAAACCTAACTTTTATGTGGCTTGATCGAAAGGCAGAGAGCTCTATTTTGGCAATCTTTGAAGGAAAAGCTCAGTATCTTGTTTAAAGTCATCTGTTCTAAACTCCCCGTCAGATTTACACTTGCTTTTCAGGGTTTTGATATCAGTATCCCATTGGTTGCCATCAAAATAAGAAAGGCCTTTAAAATCCCTTACCTTATATAATGATTTTTCACCGTAGCAAGTCCCTAGGTAAACATAAGCCATTTTCTGCTCAAACGCCCATTTGATCACGCTGAACATCATCCATTTACCCAATGCATAGGTTTGATACTCCAGATCAAAAAAAGCAAACCAGTAATGAAGGGTTCCATTTTCTATAATACTGATCACGTAGCCCGCGGTTTTATCGGCAATTTTAAAATGGAAAATATGACTAATGCTTTTTGCATCGAGTATATAGTCAAGGCGTTCTTCGCTGATCGGTTCGCTAAACCTCTTTTCGGCAAAATCAAGACAGTAAGATTTAAAAATGGCATCATTTAAATTGAAGTCTTTTGCCGGAATAACTTCAAAAGAAGGGTTTAAGGTTTCCATTTTTCTGGCAACTCTCCTGTTTTCTGAAGATTCTTTAAAGAGAGAAAGGTCTATCCTTAAACTTCTGGCTAAATAATACGTTTCCTCCTGCAGCCTGACATTATTTGAATAGGGTAAAAATCCCTGGGCATAAATTTCAGGTAACTCACTCTGTCCTTCTTTAATGCAGTAGGTCGCATAGTTGAAAGTATATGTCTTATAATCCACGAAACTTTCTGATCTGAATATCTTCATAGGTAGCTTTGGTCAATAAAAAAACCCATCAAAAATAGTTTTTTGATGGGTAAAAATAACATTTATTCTCTAAGATTCCTGGAGCAGTTCACTTTGAACGTTAGAAGGCACAGGTTCAAAAGAAGCAAACTTAGTGCTAAAAGTTGCCCGACCCTGGGTTTGCGAGCGGAGACTGGTAGAGTATTTATACATTTCTGCCTCGGGAACCTTGGCTTTTATGACCTGGTTTTTACCGTCACTGTCCATACCCATAATAATGGCCCGTCTTGATTGTAAATCGGTCATAACATTGCCCAACAATTCTTCCGGAACTTTTACCTGAAGATCAAGAATAGGCTCAAGAAGCTTGGGTTTGGCGTCAAGGAATGCAGCCTTAAAGGCATGAGCTCCCGCAATTTTAAAAGAGATGTCATTGGAATCTACAGAGTGCATTTTTCCATCAAATACCATTACTCTTATATCACGGGCATAGGAGCCGGTCAAAGGGCCTTCTTCCATGACTTCCAGGACTCCTTTCATAATAGCAGGTAAATAACGCGTGTCGATTACGCCACCGGTGATGCAATTGTAGAATACGAGCTTGCCTCCCCATTTCAAATCGATTTCTTCTTTGCCCCTGATGTTGAACCCTTCTGGTTCTTCTATGCCTTCATACCAGGGCTCTATTTTTAAATGGACCTCTCCAAATTGCCCTGAACCACCCGATTGTTTTTTGTGTTTATAGCTTTGGGTGGCGGCCCGTTGAATGGTTTCTCTATAAGCAACCCGTGGTTGGTTGAAAACAGCTTTTATTCCATAAATATGTTCCAGTGTCCAGTCAATGGTTGCCAAATGCAATTCCCCTTGGCACGACAATATCTGTTGCTTTAATTCATTGCTGAATTTGATCTCTACCGTTGGATCCTGGCTATGGATCTTTTTTAGCACCTCATTTAACTTTTCCTCATCCTTTTTATTTTCAGCTTCAACAGCTTTTCTTACTCTGGGTTGTGGGAAAATAATAGGTTTTATAGTGATTTCGTTTTTCGCCGATCGCAGCGTGTCATTGGTTTCTGTATTTTTTAGCTTTAAGGTCGCCCCGATATCACCGGCTGTAAGTTTATCAACAGGATGTCTTTTTTTTCCATCCATGATGTAGAGTTGATTTAAACTTTCCATCTCACCATTCCTTGAGTTGATCAGCCTGTCATTTTGATTGACTTCACCTGATTTCACTTTAAAAAAAGTAAGTTGTCCTAAATTAGGCTCATGAAAGGTTTTAAATATAAAAAGTGCCGTGGGTTCATTTGCTTTACAAATGACTTCATTACCTTCTAGACTTTGTTCGGGTTTAAGATCAGCAGCAGCTGGAGCTACATTGTCGATAAAACCCATTAAACGCCCAGTACCCATATCGTTCAAAGCAGATACACAAAATACCGGGAATAATTCATGGTGCAACATGCCTTTTTGAATACCTGTTCTCATTTCATCTTCATTCAACGTACCTTTATCAAAATAAAGTTCCATCAGTTCTTCATCATTCTCTGCAGCTTTTTCCACCAACTCATTATGAAGAAAATCTGCAGTTTCCTTTTCGGTCTCAGGGATATCCAGTTTTTCTGGCTTGCCGCCTTCAGGTTTGAATTTATACATTTTCATTTTCAAGACATCAATAATGCATTGCGCCCCGTCTGTGATGATCGGGTATTGGATCTTAACAGCATTATTGCCCACTAGGTCGACAATGCTTTGATAGCTCAATTCAAAATTAGCCTGGGGATGATCTATTTGATTGATGACGAATAGGGTAGGTCGGCTAAACCTGTTGATATACTGCCAAATGATTTCTGTCCCCACCTCAACGCCTTGCTGGGCATTGATAACTGTTACCAATGAATCTGCAACCCTCATCGTTGATGCAATCTCTCCAATAAAATCATCTAAACCAGGAGTGTCAATAATATTGATTTTGTAATTTCTCCATTCCGTATGCAGGGGAGTCGCAAAGATCGAGGTTTCTCTTTCATGCTCGATCTCGTGATAATCGGCAATGGTATTTTTGTCCTCCACGGTACCTCTTCGATTGATCAGCCCAGCTTCAAATAACATGGTTTCGGCAAGCGTGGTCTTGCCGCTGTTATGGGCGCCAACAAATGCAACATTTTTGATGTGTTTTTCGTCATATATTTTCATGAAATTAGTCTTTATAAGTTCTCTTGTATAAAGTTAACAAAATATATGATAAGTATTTTATGACTTATGTTAGGTCTTTAAGGGAATTTAGCAATTGGTTGTCAAAACGAATATTTTAAAGCCTTCTGAAGTGTTATTTTGCGTGAAGCGGTATTCTTGCCTTTTAGTTTGTTAAATGATATTGACCTCCATCTCGAGGTTTATCCCGAAATCCTTGAAAACTGCTTCCTGAATCGTTTTTGCCAAAGATAATATGTCATTCCCACTGGCATTCTTATAATTCACTAGGACGAGCGCCTGTTTTTTATGAACACCGGCATCACCAAACCGTTTTCCTTTAAACCCGCATTTTTCCACAAGCCATCCGGCCGGAACTTTGACCTCCTCTTCAGATAATTTATAATACGGCATCTCAGGGAACCGGGACTGTAATTTCAGAAAATGAGCTGTTGAGACTACAGGATTTTTAAAAAAACTCCCGCTATTTCCTATTTCTTTGGGGTCAGGTAATTTGGATCGTCGAATGGCAATAACAGCTTTGGAAATATCATGAATATCAGGATCAGCGAGTTTGGCAAGTTTTAACTGTTCCTTAATGGCTCCATAGTCAGCATTGATCAGATGATCTTTTACAGTAAGTCTAAAGGTGACATTGATAATAATAAACTGTCCTTTTAGGGTATTTTTAAATACAGATTCACGGTAGCCAAAAGCGCAGTCATTTGGGTAAAAAGTCCGAATTTCACCACTGCTGATCTCCAAAGCTTCAAGAGATTCAAAGGAATCTTTGATTTCTACCCCATAGGCCCCAATATTTTGCATGGGAGAGGTGCCAACATTTCCGGGAATGAGGGAGAGGTTTTCCAGGCCACCAAAATCATTTTCCAGGCACCAGCATACAAACTCATGCCAATTTTCACCCGCCTGAGCCCTAACCCATACCGATTCCGGGGTTTTCCTTACTATTTCAATTCCCTTCGTATTAAGATGCAGCACTGGCTTGTCAATATCTTTGGTAAGCAAAATGTTACTTCCTCCGCTTAAGATAAACAGGTCTTTGTGATTCGACACGATTTCTTTGAGCATTTCCACAGAAGTGACCTCATAGAACTGTTTGGCAGTTGC
>JBFFLO010000019.1:0-17534 GCA_041554895.1 Lutimonas sp.
ATTGGAAATCATATAAAGATTTCTGGCGCTGTAAGTATGGATGATGAGGGAAATCCCACTGCAATAGGAGATTTGGGAGAACAAATGAAAAACTGCTATGCAGACCTGGAAAAAATATTAAAACATTACGGTTGTACATTTGATGATGTAATCGCAGAAAATATTTTTACCACTAATATGCCATTGTTTCTTGAAAACGCAGCCTACCGAAATACCATTTATACCAAACAATTTCCAACAGGCTCATGGCTTGGCGTCAAAGAGTTGGCTTTACCGGAACTTATGATAGAAATTGAACTTGAAGTATATAAACCTGAATAAAAAATAATTAACCCTGATAACAGAAAAATGAAAACCTGAGGCTTACGTAACATTCCAGACTGCTCAGCGTCTTATGATAAATCGAAAAAACATCAATATGTATTCAAATAAAAAGGTTGGAAGAATTGCAGGTGTCTTGTTTTTACTTATTTTCATTCTAGGGGTTACCGTCTATCAGTTTTTACAGGGCCCGGTTCTCTTCGCTGATAATTTTCTGGCTATAGCTTCTTACAGTTCTGATCAAATTATTATGTCAACTTTGCTTGGAATTCTAAGCGGGGTAATATCTATTGTTGTAGCAACCATCTTGCTTCCCATATTTAAAAGGCACAGTTATAATTTGGGATTTATGTACTTTGCATTCTGTATCCTGGGTTTTATAGCTGTATGTATTGATAATATTAGTGTTCTGTCTATGTTGGAGTTGAGCCAGGAATATGCGAAAAGCGGGGCCGATAAAGCTGAGGTATTGAACACTATGGGGGTCATATTTTACGAAAAGCATTGGTGGACGCACTATTTGAGCCTGCTGATTTCTAGCTTCCCGGTTTTTGTACTGTATATTGCATTATACTTATCAAAGTTGGTTCCAAGAGCTATTTCTATTTTTGGGATTATAGCTGTAAGCCTTATGTTTATTGAAATATTGTTTACCATATTGGGACGTGGCATTAGCATGAATATGTTACTTCCTTTGGGTCTCATACAATTAATCCTTCCTTTTTGGTTAATATTTAAAGGATTCAATTCACCTTCCGAAAATTCGCCGGTTCCGACAACTGCCAATTGACATCCCTAGGTGTATTTGCTTGTGCCATAAGGTTATAAAAAATATTCTGGGGGTTTATGCCTTGAGGATTGTTTAATCTTGTTGTACTTCAAAAGCTAAATACTTATCTTCGCAGCTGCTTATAGCCGTGTGCTAGTTCTAACCAATAAATAAAAAATGCTAAAGAAAATGAACATTAATGGGTTTGATAAGATATTAGAAGATAAAAAGAATATCCTGTCCTGTTTTAAGGAGATGCTATCTAATATAGAAGAAAACAAGCTTAGTGCCTTTATCGAATCATTGAATAATAACAATGAAGATGCAACTATACCAGATGAAAAAATAATGCAGTCTTTTGGTATGTATTTTGAATTGATGAACCTCATTGAAGAGAATGCCGCAATTCAATTTAACAGGCAATTTGAAAAAAACTTTGGGATATCTGCAATTCGGGGATCTTGGGGAGAAACATTTAGGCTATGGGTAGAAATGGGTATTGATCAGGATAAAATGATAAATACGATATCATCTATTCATATTTGCCCCGTGCTTACAGCCCATCCCACAGAAGCCAAGAGGGTTACGATACTGGAAATACACAGGGAACTGTATTTATTGTTGGTTCAAAATGAAAATTCAACATATTCACCAATAGAAAAAAAATCTATTCGGGATAAAATAATAAGCTTATTAGAGCGGTGGTGGAGAACCGGTGAAATCTATTTGGAAAAACCGGATTTGAGAGATGAACGAGCCAATGTGGTCCATTATTTAAGTAAGACATTCCCTTTGATTTTGGAAGCCAGCGACTTGAAATTAAAATATTCTTGGTTGGAAATGGGATTTGACCCGCGAAAATTAAAACAACCAGAACACTTTCCAAAATATACTTTCGGAAGTTGGGTAGGAGGAGACCGCGATGGTCATCCATTTGTTACGCCTCAAATCACAAAGGATACGCTGCTCATTCATCGCAATGAGGCTTTACATATCATTTATGACCACATTTTAAAATTGGGTGCCCAATTGTCTTTATCTTCAAAACTCAATCCTACGCCGGAATTATTGACAAGCGCTATTGCTGCATATGCTGAATTGTTCGGGGATAAAGGAATTAAGGCCATCAATCGCAATCCTTATGAGCCTTGGAGGCAATTTGTGAATTTGATAGGCCTCAAACTTGAAAATACCATTTCGGGAAGCTTGAGCGATTCTAAACTTTTCTATAGGAGCAGCGGTGAATTACAACAGGATCTAAAATTGATCAGGGAACTTTTAATTGAAATTAATGCTGATAAAATAGCAGAAGATCTATTATTTCCTATTGAGCGGATCGTACAGAGTTTTGGTTTTCATTTGGCAAAATTAGATATACGTCAGAATAGCGAGTATTATGAAAAAGCAATTACTCAAATTTTGCAAAAATCAACATTGACCGATACTGATTTTCAACATTGGGATGAAGATAAGCGCCTTAAGTTTTTGAATGAAGCAATAGATTCACCCGAGCTATTAACAAATATCACGATTTCCTATGGAGCTGAGGCAGACAATGTATTGGATTATTTCAGGGTTTTAAGAGATCACAATATTCTGTACGGTTCCGAGGGAATCGGTTCATTGATCGTAAGTATGACAAGAAGCCTGAGCGATTTACTCATGGTGTATCTTTTTATGAAAGAAACCCAAATTTTAGGGACCGATTTAATAGTGGCACCTCTGTTTGAAACCATAGAAGATTTGGATAATGGGGCCGCTATTTTAGATGAATTCCTGAAGCATCCCGTAACAAGAAAACGCCAAGGATTGTTACAAGATACCCAAGAGGTCATGGTGGGTTATAGCGACAGTAACAAAGATGGTGGTGTATTGGCCAGCAAGTGGAACCTTTACAAAGCCGAAAAAGCACTTTCGGAAGTGGGAAGTAAACACAATATCAATGTATTTTTCTTTCATGGCAGAGGAGGTACCATTAGTCGTGGCGGAGGAAAATATCACCGTTTTATTGAGAGCAAGCCACCAGGGTCGGTTAATGGTAAAATAAAGTTAACCATTCAGGGAGAGTCTATTTCTCAACAATTTGGTAACCTGTTGACCGGAACGTACAACTTAGAAATGTTGGCATCCGGAGTGGCGCTTCATACCTTGGCTCCTGCCGAAACCAAAGAACATGACTATCCGATAGAAACGTTGGAATGGTTGTCTGCAAAATCAATGGAACACTATAAAAACTTGATCAAGGATAAAGATTTCATGCAATTTTATAGCGAAGCAACGCCTATTGATATTCTGGAGCAAAGTAAAATTGGTTCGCGACCTGCCCGGAGGACAGGAAACAGATCCCTAAAAGATTTGCGAGCGATCCCCTGGGTCTTTAGTTGGAATCTCTCGAGATTTACATTAACCGGATGGTATGGGATCGGTACCGCCTTAAAAGAACTAAAAGAGCAGGATAATGATAGCTTTGAAGGCCTGAAAAAATCAATTTCTTCCTGGCCTTTTTTAAGATACTTATTCATACAAACGGAAACCAATTTGTTAATTGCCAACCCTGAAATTATGACAATGTATGCTCAGATGGTAACAGATGAAAAGGTAAAAAACAAATTTTTAAGCTTGATTTTGTCTGATTATGAAGCGGGTAAATCAAATATTGAGAACCTACTGGGCGACAGTGTTCATGAAAGAAGGACGGGGCAGCTTAACATTATGAATATCAGGGAAAAAGAATTGATGGTTTTACACAAACTTCAAATCGATCTGATCAAAAAATGGAGAAAGTTAAATGAAAAAGGCGATCCCGAAGCGAGCAATATGCTGCCAGAACTTTTACATGTTATTAATTCATTGTCAGGAGGTTTGAGAAATACGGGTTGAAAAACAGCTGCGGGTTACCACAATTCCAATATGTAACTTCTTTCCTGTTGGCCCTGAGCACAGTCCTTATTAGTTGTATTTGCTATATTAGATGATTGAACCACGCACTGATTTTTATCAACTATTATGTAAAAGGAAAACTTAATAAATGGAAATTGAAGCACTACATAAGATTCCCAGGATTGACCAAAATAAAAAGTTAATGAAGGCTTTCAATCAATTCGATAACCTATTAACGGAATTGAGAAAAAAGGAAGTTACAGATGAGATTGTAATCTCTGTAAATAAGTTTATTCAAGGAATAAACATCTTTAAAGGATCAGAGAAAGAATTAAAAAAGCAAATAGGAAAAGCTCAGTCAGGCATCATAAAACTGATTGAGAAAAAACTCAAGATCGTTCCTAAAAATCATTATAGGAATACCTGGCTTGTAATTGGAATGTCAGCTTTTGGAATTCCTATTGGACTTGTCCTAGGTGCAAGTCAAGGAAATAATGGAATGCTTGCCTTAGGGCTGCCTATAGGAATGGCAATCGGCATAGCTGTAGGTACAAGCTTGGATAAAAAAGCATTGAAAGAAGGAAGGCAGCTTGACTTAGAATTAAAGAATTACTAAGAACATAAACCTTTTATAAATGATTCCTTTTAAGAGCCTGCTTAAGAAAAACCAAAAGGATTTTCTACCTGCCGGTTTGCACGCAGGTTTATATTTGCTAAATTCGGTGTTGAAACCACAGGCTAGTTTTATACCAACTCCTGCGTAATACTATTTAAAAATGAAAAAGAGCATTTTCTTAATAATGATATGTATTTCTTTCTTCCTTCCCGAGACAACAGAGGCTCAGGTCAATGAAGATAAGTTAGGAGCATGGTATATGTATTTTTTCAATACGACCTTTAAAGAAAGTCAATGGGGTATTCAAGGAGATGTCCAATACCGTAACTGGAACCTTGGCGGGGACCTGGAACAATTATTATTGCGAGGAGGGTTGACCTTTAAACCTAAAAATGCTGACATTAAATTTACGCTTGGGTATGGACATATAACAACCGGTGCTTACGGGTCTGATAATTCCTCAACCACGGAAAGCCGGATATACCAGGAGGCTCTGTTCCCGCTCAGATTTGGCAAGCGTGTTTATACCTACCACAGGTTCCGCTATGAACAAAGGTTTGCTGAAAATCAAGATTTCAGAACACGTTACAGGTATAACTTTTTTGTAAATATCGCATTGAACAAAGCAGCAATGGATAAAAACACCATGTACCTTTCTTTATATAATGAGCTGTTTATCAACGGACAACGTGACATTGGAAATGACAGAACTGTAGAAATATTTGATCGAAACAGGTTCTATGTGGCAATGGGATATGTCGTAAGAAAGGGCCTTAAAATTCAGCTGGGTGTCATGAATCAAACAACTGATAGCTGGAGTAAAAATCAATTGCAATTAAGCCTTCATCATACCATTTAACAGTTTACATCAAAACCAAAATCGGAGCAAGAGTAATGAAGTTTATCCGCAGTTTAAAAACAGATAACCTGCATGGATAATTTTGAAATAGAATAGCAACTTAACCAGGGAGCTATAGCTGGCGAATCATCATCAAATCACTGGCAATCATTAAATTAAATCATATGAAAGCATTTATACGCTTAGCCTTAATTCTGGGAGTAGTCCTGATAATATCCTGTGACCCTGATAAAAAAAAGGAAAGTTTTACTTCTGCGGTTCTTTATAGCGGAGGCGACATCATTACGATGCGGGGGGATTCACCTGAATATGCAGAAGCCTTGGTCGTAAAAGATGGTATAATCTTGTTTGCAGGATCATTGGCCGAAGCAAAAACAATAGCAGGTGAAGGATATGCATACGAAGATCTTAACGGAAATACAATGCTGCCTGGATTTATTGATGGACATGCCCATTTTACTTCCTTCTCGACTCAGGCAATAGGGGCACAAATCTTGCCACCTCCGGATGCAGGGGCAAAAGATATCCCTACATTGATAAAAATTTTAAAAGAATGGAATACCCCTGAAAACAGGGCATTAACAGGTTGGGTCTTTGGAATTGGCTTTGATGATTCAGTCTTAGAGGAAAAACGCTTTCCTACAAAGCATGATCTGGATCAAGTATCAGAAGAATTTCCAATTATGATTGTTCATATTTCAGGACATTTTGCCGTTGTAAACTCAAAGGGGCTTGAATTATTAAAGATCAGTTCCGAAACTAAAAATCCGGAAGGTGGCATCATAAGAAGAGAAAATGGTGATGAACCCAATGGTGTTTTGGAGGAACTGGCAGCAATACCGCATTATGCCAAAGTATTGAATCCGGCTAGCGACGAGGCGGCGGATATTTTTTTTGAAGCTGGCCAGGATATGGCGCTATCCTACGGCTACACTACAGCACAAGAAGGGCGGGCCATGGAAAACCATGAAATTTTAGCGGCTGCTGCAGAATCTGGTAAGCTGAAACTTGATGTGGTAAGCTATGTGGATTATATGTTTGTGGATAAATACATGGATTCTAAATGGTATAATAATGTATACAATGCTCACTATAGGATCGGTGGAATGAAAATAACACTTGATGGGTCGCCTCAGGGAAGAACTGCTTGGCGAACTAAACCTTATTTACTGCCACCTGATGGGGCTCAAATGGGTTATCTTGGTTATCCCGCTGTTCCGAATGATAGTGTTGTAGCGTCTCTATATGAGAAAGGATTTAAAAACAACTGGCAGATTTTAACACACGCCAATGGAGATGCTGCTATGGATCAAATGATAAGAACCATGAAAACAGCCGCTGCAAAATATGGTAACCTGGACAGAAGAAATGTATTGATTCATGGACAATACGTTAGAGAAGATCAATTGGATTCATTTAAGGAATTAAATGTTATAGCCTCTTTGTTCCCATTGCATACGTATTATTGGGGTGACTGGCACAAACAGATTATTGGCGACAGCTTGGGAAACAAAATAAGCCCGACGCGAACTGCATTGGATAAAGGCTTAAAATTAACGATCCATACTGATGCCCCTGTAGCTTTGCCAAATTTAATGCGCATGGTTGGGATATCTGTGGAGCGTAAATCACGCTCGGGTCAGGTTATCGGTGAAAATGAAAGACTAACTCCTTATGAAGCAATACAATCCATAACAAGCTGGTCCGCTTTTCAGCATTTTGAGGAAGACAAAAAAGGAACTCTTGAGATGGGTAAGTTGGCAGATATGGTCATTTTGAATAAAAATCCTTTTAAGGTTCCGGAAAAAGAAATCAAGGACCTTATTGTCTTGAAGACCATCAAAGAAGGGGTAACCGTATTTAGCAGGTAATTATAGAAATCATTTGATTTTAAAAAAGGCCTGTTCATACGCTGCCTGTCATAAGGGCCAAATTAAGATGACAATTACACATAATAGGGTATAAAAAAGCCGCATCAGATAGCCATTAACCATTGTATGAAAACATTCGTATGCAGGAGGGTCGAAATAGATTAAATACTCATCTCATTTTTATTTAATTTTACAGCGCTGCTGATTTGAAACCAGGTTATGCAGAAGACCTCTGTAAAACATTTAATACCAATTGAACAAATGATAGAAAATATAGAAAATATAGAACTTCAATTTTTGACCCTTGACGATTATAAAGAATTGAAAGAGGTAATGATCGAAGCCTATTCTAATATGCCCAACTCTTATTGGAAAGAATCTCAAATCCAGTCTTTGATTGATAGGTTTCCTGAAGGACAGGTTGTGATTAAGATCAATAACGAACTGGCAGGCTGTGCCTTATCGATTATTGTGGATTATGATAAATTTGATGAACATCATACCTATAAAGAACTAACAGGAACATATACATTTGATACGCATAATGATAAAGGCGATGTTTTATATGGAATTGATATATTTATCAAATCTGAATATCGCGGCCTGAGACTTGGACGCAGACTGTATGATTACAGAAAAGAACTCTGCGAAAAACTGAACCTAAGGGGGATTGCCTTTGGAGGAAGGATTCCTAATTATCATAAGCATTCTGATGTACTGTCACCTAAGGAATACATTGAGAAGGTGAAAAGAAAAGAAATTCATGATCCTGTATTGAACTTTCAAATATCAAATGATTTTCATCCTTCAAAGATTCTAAAAGGTTATTTAGAGGGCGATGAGGCATCTAATGAATTTGCTGTTTTGCTCGAATGGGATAATATTTATTACCAGAAGGAAAACAAAAAAGCAGCCACTAAAAAAAAGGTGGTCCGCCTGGGATTGATACAATGGCAAATGAGG
This sequence comes from Lutimonas sp., assembly GCA_041554895.1. Lineage (GTDB taxonomy): Bacteria > Bacteroidota > Bacteroidia > Flavobacteriales > Flavobacteriaceae > Lutimonas. The sequence goes on from JBFFLO010000019.1 coordinate 8,280, forward strand.
CTGTACAAAAACTTAAAAGAGCTCATGCAGCAGGCAGAATATTTTGTTGATGCCGTTTCGGGATACCGATCTGATTTTGCTCTTTTTCCTGAGTTCTTTAATGCACCTTTGATGGCTGATAACAATCATCTTCCTGAATCTGAAGCAATTAGAGAGTTGGCTAAACACACTCCTGAGATAGTGCAGAAATTCTCTGAATTGGCAATTTCATATAATATCAATATTATCACAGGAAGTATGCCTGAAATCAAGGATGAGCTGCTTTACAATGTGGGCTATTTATGCAAAAGAGATGGTACGGTAGACAGGTATGAAAAACTTCATGTTACCCCTGATGAGGCAAAAGTATGGGGTTTGCAAGGAGGAAGTCAATTAAAAACGTTTGATACCGATTGCGGGAAAATAGGAATACTTATTTGTTATGACTCAGAGTTTCCTGAGTTGAGCAGGTTGTTGGCTGACGAAGGAATGGACATCTTATTCATTCCTTTTTTAACCGATACCCAAAATGGTTATTCCCGGGTGCGTCATTGTGCTCAGGCCCGGGCGATAGAAAACGAATGTTATGTCGCAATAGCCGGAAGTGTGGGTAATTTGCCAAAAGTACATAATATGGACATTCAATTTGCCCAATCCATGGTTTTTACGCCTTGTGATTTTTCATTTCCGGCCAATGGCATTAAAGCTGAAGCCACGACGAATACGGAAATGATCTTGATAGCTGATTGCGATATTGATCTGCTCAGGGAATTGAATCAATTTGGTAGTGTTCGAAACCTGAAGGACAGAAGGACTGATATTTTTGATCTAAAAAAACTGTAAAATGCAATTGAAAAGCCTTTTTGATAAAAAGGATTATACGCAAATATTGATATGAAAATAGTAAAACGTATGCTGAAATCCTTTGCAATACTTCTTGGGGTTTTAATCTTATCTGTTGCTGCAATCGTTTTGGTTGATCAGCAAAATACCGGTTTCTTAAAAATTGAAAATAATGAGCATGCTGATAATGACTCATATCTTATTCGTAATGTGAATGTTATACCAATGAATCAAGACACGGTTTTAGTTGGTAAAATGGTGTATATCAAAGATGGTATCATTCAAAATATTGCAGATAATATTGAGGTCAAAGGCGTTAGTATACTTGATGGGGAAAATAAATTCCTGAGCCCGGGGCTTATTGATATGCATGTCCATGTATGGGATAGATATGAACTTGGTTTATACCTGGCTAATGGCATTACCGCAGTTCGCAACCTATGGGGCATGCCCATGCATTTAAGGATTAAGTCAGCTATAAACAATGATAAGATCATTTCACCCATGTTCTTTACCACTGGCCCTAAGCTTACAGGCCCTGAATTTATTGGGGATGATAATTTACAGTTAACAAGTGCCGAGGAAGCCAGGGAAAAAGTAATTTCATATAAAGACCGGGGCTATGATTTTATTAAAACCTACTATGGTTTGACAGAAGATATATTCGACGCGGTCTTGGCACAGGCTAAGACGTCTGATATGGATATTATTGCGCATCCTTCACAAAAAGTGCCTTATGCGTATCATTTTGATCCGCAGATAAAATCTATAGAACATGCTGAAGAGATTATACAGCAACCATTGAATTATACCCTGGATACCTTAAAATTAGAAGCTGTAATTAATGATTTTTCCCAATCAAAACACAGTGCTTTTTGCCCGACCTTAACGGTTTACAACAACATTTATCAGATGCTGATCGATGATGATATCCTGGCATCAGAGCGGCTGGAATTCATGAACCCCCTTATTAAAAAAGTGGATAGCAAAGCTCAGTTTGACCGGTGGTACACGACTAAATTGAGAGATTCCTCTATCGTTGTAAACATAAAAAACCAGCATGATTTTCATTTAAAAATTATTAAAAGGCTTCATGAAGCTGGTGTTGCCATAGTCTGTGGTACAGATGCCGGAATAGGTGTAACGGTTCCGGGATTTTCAATTCACAGGGAATTGGCATTTTATAAAGAAGCCGGACTTTCCAATTACGAAGTACTTAAAACAGCCACAGTAAATGCTTCAAAAACACATTCTATGATGCATAAAATGGGGACTATTGAAGTAGGTAAAATCGCAAATCTCATTTTGATGGATGACAACCCTTTAGCTGACCTGTCGGCTTTGCAAAAACCCTCAGCTGTTTTTATTAAGGGCAGAAAATTGAACAGGGAATCCCTCGATTTTTATGAAGAAAAGGCAAGAAGTCGTGCCAATCTGATAGCCTCTGCTGTGAGGTACCTGGAAAATTTGATCATAGAAAAATAAACTTTAGCCAATTGCCTATAAAATAGGTTTAAAGGAATTTGAAACAGGGATTTCTCAGGTGTATCTTTGTATTTGCCCCGAGGTTTTTAATGATAAAACGTTACAGCAAAAGTTCATCAATGAAATTATCGATTACACCCACGGTGTAAAACCTATGCATCCTGGAGATAAAACTTATTACCCTGGAGAACGAAGTTCAGTCAACAGAATCAGTAACTTGCAAGAGGGAATTCCTGTTAGCAGCAGTGTTTGGGAAAAGATCATGGCACTCTCAGTGTAAAGCAAAAAAGAATAAGAGTTTATGACGCTAGATTTGAAATGATAGAACTGCATTGGTTGCTTATAATGCTCAGTTTTTTGGTCAGACAGAAGATTAAATTCAAAGAATCGAAAAAGTATGATAGAATTATATTTAAAGGCTAACGAAGTAAAAAAACTAGACGCAGTTAGTGAAATTAATGATAAGGCCCATGACATATTTAATATCCGTATCATTGATGCCACTGAAAAGGTCTTAAGGGAAATTTCTGATAAATTTGATATTGATATATCAATTTTTAGTCAAAAGGAAGATATTGAAATTAGTTCACATTACTTAAAATCAATCGACCAACTATCATTTAAATTTTCTATTCCCAGCTACAATTCTGATACGCTTTTTAAAGAGGAGGAAATTTTTATCATCATCAAAAAGGAAGTTGTCTTTTATTTTTTATCCTCAAATATTGATGAGAATTTTGTGAAACTTACCAAAACAAGATATGACTTTACAAGTATAAATTTCAATTCTCATTTAGAGCACTTTGTATTTCAAATAGGCATAATTTCAGATTATTATGCAGATTTGACAGAATTCATATCCAAAAGGGTAAAGCAGTTTTATGAGAACATTTTAAACGCGAAAGATTTTAGGTCAAATGATCTGGATTTAATAATGATTCTAAATTTCAATAACCTCTTAATAAAGGAATCAATAAGTAATTTTCAAAGGATCCTTTATTTATTGATACAAAACAAATTTGAAGAAAAAACAATCACAAATAAAATCAACTTAGAGCTTGATGATATAGCAGTAATTTCAGACCATATTCAATTTAATTTTGACAGACTAGATGATTTGAAGGAAAATATAAATAGTAAAATTGAATTAGAACAAAATAATATATTTAGAACATTAACCATTATAACTGTTTGTATATCACTGCCAACACTCATTGCGGGAATCTATGGGATGAATTTTATACATATTCCTGAATTAGGATGGAGTCTTGGATACCCGGCCGCAGTTGGTTTAATGATCATAAGTGTCATCATTGCAATAGCCTATTTTAAAAAGAAGAAATGGATTAAATAAATCTGTAAAAAGAATGAACCCTTAAACGTTCATAATTTTATGCGGATAGTCCTGCGAACGATTTTGAAAGGATAAAATCAACTCGTTTTTAACCACACCGCTATCAATATTGATTGCCTTTCTAATCGTATCATTTTTCATCCAACCTTTACGGTTTTCTAAAACTGTTGGAACATAAACAATTAAGGCAGCAGAGATTGACCTTGAAGCACTTTCCCATAAATAACTAGGTGTATGGTCTACTGCATAATAGTCAATATTGTTGATATGCAGAATAGGATTTTTAAAGGTTGTAGGTTTGGCAAAATAAAATCCCATACCCTCGTCGCAACTAACATCAATAATTAAACTTCCTGATTTTAAAGTATCTTTTTCATCTTCTGTTATAAAATCGATAGGATTGTTTGTATCCTGATAGGTTCCGTTAATAATGATTTCAGATTCACTAATTAAGTCTGATAAAGGTCTGATGGTACCATCGTGTTCTATGGTTACCATTCTGGCTTCCCCATTTTTACCTTCGCGAATACGCACATAATCAACATCTAAAATTTCTTCACGCACCTCATAATCAGGTCTCTGAATACAAATTGTAATATCTCTGAAACCATGAGCTTTCAGCGCATAAATGGCCCCGCGACTAACGGCTCCAAAACTAAAGATAATGACCTTGCGTTGGTTACCATAGTTACCGTCAATACCCCTTAATTGTAAGGCGTGAATCACGGCGCAATAACCGGCCATTTCATTATTTTTATAGAAGGTGTGACGTCCCATTTGGCCTTTTGGTGACCATACAAACATGTCCTCAAAAGCAATAAGGGTTAATTTTCGGTCGATGGCAGTTTGAGTAATGTCACCTTGCTGCGCACAATGTGGATAACCCCATATCAAACCTCCTTCGCGTAATTCCTCTAAATCGCTTAACATTGGTTTAGCAATGATCACGGAGCCAAGGTCAGCTAATAAATCATGACGAGATGCAACCCCACCTGTTTGTGATTCGAAAAATTCATCATCCAGACCAAAGGGTTTGCCATATCCTTTTTCAAAAATTAATTGTTTTCGAATGTTTTCCGGTAAGCGTGAAAGATGATCCGGATGGATAGGAACGCGTCTTTCATCTTCTTTTCTTGAAGTTCCAACGACTCCTAAAGTTAGTCTTTTCATAAATGTTTCTCTATTAAGATTGTATTAAACAATTTAATGCCAGCTTGACTACTTGTCATTCAATGAGAAAGTATTTATTGAAGAAAAAAATAGTATTATGTAAACGGTGAATAGATATAATACTTGAAAGAAATCAAAAGTGGTATTAACCAATGCCAAAGGTACTCTATTTTTCTAAGAGATGTTTGAATTTGAAGATTGATTAAAATAATGGTAACCAAAGGCACCTAAATTAGATTTAAAGGAAGTTTAGCTCAATTGTTCCATAGTCAGGTTTGATTTGAATTTGCTATTTTAGTTCCTGGCTAAAACAAGCACATAAAACCTTTAATAATTTAAAACCCGTATGATGAAAAGATATATCCTACTTTTAATTTTAGTGTTTGTTCAGGTAATGGAAATTCAAGCGCAAACCCCAGAGGAAAGACTTGAAGAACTCGGTATAACCCTGACTGAGCCAAGTGAACCTGTCGCAAATTTTGTGAATTGGCGCAGGGTAGGGAATGTTGTGTACCTCTCTGGCACAGGTGTTCGCGTATTAGGAAAAGTGGGTAAAGACTTAACAGTGGAAGAAGGATATGAAGCGGCGCGATTAACGGGTATCAGAATTTTATCCACTTTGAAAGCAGCAGTTGGTGAGCTCAGCAACATAAAACAATTTGTCAGGGTTCACGGCATGGTGAATTCGGCACCGGATTTTTATGACCAGCCCAAAGTGATCAATGGGTTTTCTGACCTAATGGTGGAGGTTTTCGGGGAAAAAGGCAAGCATGCAAGAGCGGCAGTAGGTCAGGTATCTCTCCCCTTTAACATGGCAGTGGAAATTGAAGTTACAGTTGAAGTGGAGGAAAAGGATTAAAAACTTCTAAAGTTGCAACATCGTGTAAGGAGTTAAAGCCGTTTTTTAAAATGTACTGCGTAGATAGAAGCCACCGTTAAAACAATGACATGATTAAACAGAAAACTTATGCCGATGAGCAACAGAAGACTTAAGACCATATTAATTTCGGTAATGGTTTTATTGCTGGTACCATTGGTGTCAATGCAGTTTACCGATCAAGTAAATTGGGGGCCGCTGGATTTTGTTGTAGCAGGGGTCATGCTTCTTGCTGCAGGCCTGGTTTTTGATCTTGTTCTAAGAAAAATTAAAAACAAAAATTACCGAATCATTATTATTATAACCCTGCTACTAGTGTTTCTCCTTATCTGGGCAGAGCTGGCAGTAGGTGTTTTTGGGACGCCGTTAAGTGGAAATTAGGTATCCTTCTTTATGATACATTGTAGTTATTCATTAAATTCACCGAGTGAAACACTGATTATTCTGAAATTTACATGAAGTATAACAAATATACAAAGCGGACACCTTTGGTTTCCGAAATTGGTATGGGTACATGGCAGTTGGGTGCAAACTCAGGCTGGCAGCCCATGAGCGAAAAAGCTGCTATTGAAATGGTTCATAAGGCCCTAGCATCCGGGGTTAATTTTTTTGACACGGCTCCAAATTATGGAAACGGAACCAGTGAATCGAGGCTTGGAAAAGCACTAAAAGGATTTGACAGGAGCAAAATTGTGGTGAACACAAAATTTGGTCATACCGATTCGGGTGGAACAAACTATAGTGCAGGTTATATTCGGGAATCCTTAGAGGGTAGCTTAAAAAGATTGCAACTGGAATATGTTGATTCACTAATTTTTCACAGTCCTCCGTATGAATACCTTGATGGCCGTCGAAATGACCACTACGAGATATTGGAGGAACTCAAGGATGAAGGAAAGATAAAAGCTTATGGAGCATCCCTGGATACTTATAAGGAAATGAAGCTGTTAATGGAAACCACCAAGGCCGAAGTCATAGAGGCTTTCTTTAATATACTGCATCAGGATACGGCAAAAGCATTTGATCTGGCTCTTGAAAAGAAGATTGCCATCATAGCAAAGATCCCGCTTGATTCAGGATGGCTATCAGGTAAATTCCAAGCCGATAGCACATTTAATGATGTTAGAAAGCGTTGGTCAAAAGAAGACATTAAAACCAGGTTAGCTTTGGTCAATAGCTTAAAGGGCATTATTGGCAAAGAGGATAATTTGGCGCAAACCGCCCTTTCGTTTTGTTTGGCATATAAGGCCGTGGCAACTGTAATTCCCGGCAACGCAACCATGGCTCAACTAGAAAGTAATATAGAGAGCACTACAAAACCCATTTCAAAGGAACTACTTAAAAAATTAGAAGGATTTTATCAGCAACAGGTGAAAGAACTTAAGCTTCCCTGGTAGTGAAAGTTAGAAAGCTTGTGGTGAAAAAAACAATGTAAATTAGCATATGAACTTGAATCAAATAACGGTCCCTTCATTGGACTTGACCAAATCGATTCCTTTTTATCAAAAATTAGGGCTGAAATTGATTGTTGAAGCTTTACCGCATTACGCAAGGTTTGAATGCCCTGAAGGAAATGCAACTTTTTCGATACACCAGACAGACACTTTACCCAAAGGAGATGGAATTTATGTGTATTTTGAATGTGAAACGCTAGATCAATATGTGGATGAACTCAAAAGCAAGGGAATTCAGTTCGACCAACTGCCCACAGATCAAAGCTGGTTATGGAGAGAGGCAAGATTAAAGGATTTGGACGGAAACCAACTCATCTTGTTTTACGGAGGTGACAACAGGTTAAACCCGCCCTGGCGCATTGAAAAAAAGCAATAGGAAATAAATTTAATTTCAATTTTTTGGATAGAAACATGTTAAAGACTGCATCATGGAGAAAAAAAACAAACCCAATGGACTAAAGCGCCGTAAGTTTTTACAAAAAACATCGGCCCTTGCCGCTACCGCCATATTTTTACCTGTAGAAGCGTTTGACCTATTCAGTCTCCACAAGGCAATTATCCAAACCAATTCAATACCTGCCGTTACCCTAAACAACGGCATAAAAATGCCAATACTTGGTTTTGGCACCAATACCCTAAAAGGAGCAATCTGTGTGCAAGCTGTATCTGATGCAATTTCAGTGGGTTATCGCCTTATTGATACGGCTCATATTTATGGGAACGAAGAATCTGTAGGAGCAGGGATAAAGCAAAGCGGGATCCATAGAGAAGCGCTTTTTATAACCTCCAAATTGTGGGTTGATGATGCTGGTTATGAGAGCAGCAAGAAGGCATTTCAAACATCTTTGGATAAATTGGGTTTGGAGTATTTGGACCTCTATCTCATCCACAGGCCCAGAGGAGATGTAAAAGGGACATGGAAAGCCATGGAAGAACTTTATGAGGAAGGTAAAATAAAAGCCATTGGGGTAAGTAATTTTAATCTGGAACAACTTGAAGAATTGATATCCTATGCCAAAATTAAGCCGGTGGTCAACCAAATAGAAACCCATGTCTTCTTTCAACAAGGTGAAGCCTATGAATACCTTAAGAATTCAGGCATACAAATGGAAGCATGGTCTCCTTTTGCCGCTGGCCGTAATGATATTTTCAATAACGAAACCCTGGCTGATATCGGTAAAAAGTATGGTAAAAGTAATGCCCAGGTTAGCTTGAGATGGCATTACCAGAGAGGAATTGTTGCTATTCCCAGATCGAAACAAAAATCGCATATGATAGAAAATCTCGACATTTTTGACTTTGAGCTTAGCAAATCAGATATGGAGGCCATAGCCAAACTCGACCTGAATACCACTCAATTTCCGGAATGGGAGTGAAGATACAGACATATTAAAAGATGAAGTTTTATTATAAATTGAACCAGTGAAGATCAGACCAGTAAAGGAAGCAGACAATCCGTATTTAGCAAAAATGATAAGAAAAGTGTTTGAGGAGCATGATGCTCCAAAAAAAGGCACAGTATACTCAGATCCGACCACTGATTCTTTATATGAATCGTTTAGAATCGAAAAATCTGTTTTATGGGTTGCTGAAGAAAATGGCCAGATTTTGGGTTGTTGCGGCATTTATCCGACTACGGGCCTTCCACAGCAATGTGTCGAATTGGTTAAATTCTACCTTCCAAAGGAGTCAAGGGGTAAAGGCATTGGAAAGATTTTAATGGAAAAAAGTATCGATTCAGCAAAGGAGTTCGGGTATTTGGAACTCTATATTGAAAGTTTACCTCAATTTTCCAAGGCAGTTGACATGTATCGAAAACAAGGATTTATACAATTAAAAAATCCTTTAGGCGCATCTGGTCACACAAGCTGTAATATCTGGATGCTTAAAAGCTTACATAAATAGATAACCTTAATTGCTCTTTGCCAAATAGTTAAGCCATAGAAACTAAACAGGAGAAGAAAACTAAACTATAAAAACCATGAAAAAATTTACCCAATTGCTACTTCCCTTGTTTATATTCTTTTATAGCTGTGATTCAGGAAAAAAGGAAGGTGATATCGAAAAATGGAAGAATGAAATACTTGAAACTG
>JBFFLO010000020.1:0-16961 GCA_041554895.1 Lutimonas sp.
AAAGCCAGCAAGTTCAAACCGCTTATTAAGCTCCGGGTCAGTTAAAAACTGCTGTCTCAATTTTTTTAGCTCCTCAGTTGAACCTGCAAATAAGACAGAAGCAGAATTATCAGTGCCCAATAACAATTTGGGCTTGATAACCTCTATGGTTTTTTGTTCAAATTTCGGATTGATCAACAGTAACAAAATACAGCACAAACTTATAAACCTTAGAAAGGCCAGCACAGCGGAATCCCTGGTCGGGTTCTTTTTAAAAAAGTACTGATAATACACCATCAGGCCTGCCAGTAAAAGGGCCATTATACTTAAAAACAAGCTGAGTGTATTCATTGATCAATCAGAAATTATCGGTCCAAACCCGAATAAAAATAATAAGTAAATATACTTTATAATTTAGGTATTTCCGGATACTAAAAAGCAAACCTTTTTTCAGGTTTGCTTTTATATGTATGTTCAGGGTTTTTCTTACGTCAACATCCCTCCGTCAACGTTTAAAGTTTGCCCTGTAATATAGGCTGACATATCAGAAGCTAAAAAGACACAGGCGTTTGCAACATCTTCAGGAGAGCCTCCTCTTTTCAGCGGAATCGCTTTACGCCATTCATCTACCGTTTTTTCATCCAGCTTTGCCGTCATTTCAGTTTCAATAAAACCCGGTGCAATAGCATTACAACGGATATTTCTTGATCCTAACTCCAATGCCACTGATTTTGTAAAACCTAAAATACCAGCTTTCGAGGCCGCATAATTAGCCTGCCCGGCATTTCCTTTAACACCCACCACAGAACTCATGTTAATGATAGAGCCTTGTCTTTGTTTCATCATAGGGCGAATAACGGCTTTGGTAAGGTTGAAAACAGATTTTAAATTTACTTCTATCACTTTATCGAAGTCTTCTTCTGAGATTCTCATCAATAGGTTATCCTTTGTGATCCCTGCATTATTGATCAAAACTTCCAAACTTCCAAAGTCATTGAGCACTTCTTTAACCAGTTCCTGTGCCGCATCAAAATCGGCGGCATTTGACTGATAGCCTTTTGCCTTAACTCCAAATCCTTCCAGTTCCTTTTCAAGCTCTTTTGCAGCTTCAACCGAAGCATTAAAAGTAAAAGCCACATTGGCCCCCTGCTTTGCAAACTCCATGGCAATTCCATGACCAATACCACGGGAAGCCCCTGTAATCAAAACTGTTTTATTTTCTAATAATTTCATAATTTAATTCCTCCTTTAAAAATCAAAGATAATAATTTGTGTTTTAGAAAAACAACGAAACATAAAAAGAAAAATCCCCGCATGATATCATGAAGGGACTTTCAATACATTCAACAGATCCTTATTGTTTTACTGCTGTTTCTTTATAATTGAACAAGTAGTCAATATCCATTTCAGTTACTTTACCCAACTTGGAAAGCGCTTTTAAATCGAGATCTTTTTTATTTCCTATAACCGACACCGAATAATTCTGGCCTTTGACATTTTCATTAAAAAATGAACTGATGTCTTCCATTGTCATGTTTTGAATTTCGTTGTACATTTCTTCACGGTAATCATAATCGATCCCTCTTTTCAACAGGCTCTCATAATTCCAAAAAATATTGGATTTCGTAATACGTTGTGCAGCTATTTGTTTTAAAGCAGCATCCTTGGCATTGTTAAATTGCTCCTCTGCTTCAGGCATGTTATTCAACAATTCCAGCATGGCATCAACTGCCTGAGGTAATTTATTGGCTTGTGTGCCTATATAAGCATATACAATATCGTCATTCTCTTTCTTACTGGCGTTTTGATAACCCGCATACGCTGAATAAGCCAAAGACTTAGATTCTCTTATCTCCTGAAAAACGATCGATGAAAGCCCCCCGCCAAAATAAGAATTAAAGACACTTGAAACCGCTATTTTCTTTGGGTCGAATTGATCACCTTTAGCTATAAAATACAATTCTGACTGTACCATATCATAGTCGACAAAATAAACATTATTTCCGGTTTCCAGTTGGACATATTTCTTTGCTTCAGGATAATCCTTCAATTCTTGAGGTATCTTATGATGTTTATTCAAAGCAACTTTAGCTTCCTCGAAATTTTTTCCATAATAAAATACACGATGCTTAAAGTTGTTTAAGTCCCTTATGATATCGACTAATTCTGAAGGGTTCATTGACTGAAGTTCATCAGCAGTATAGATATCCCTCAGACGGGAATTCTCTCCAAACTGGGCATAACTATTTAAACCATTTGCCAAGATATAGTTCTTATTTGTTTTACTATCTGCCCTGGCCTTTAAAATACTTTCCACATAGCGATCATAAGCTTCCTGATCAACAATGGCTTCGGTCATCAAATGCTCTAATAATTCGAAACCTTTCTCTAAATTTTCCTGCAAGCCGGAAACTGAAACATAAGAACGATCACTGCCCGTATTTACGCTATAATTAACCCCCAACTTATAAAACTCCTTTGCCAGCTGTTCAGCAGAATATTTATCAGTACCCAAATACTCCAGGTATCCGACCGCTAGGGCCAACTGTTTATCATTGTCCTTACCCATATCAAAAATCAAGTTGAGGTTGAACAGGTCATTTGTTTTGTTTTCGATATGAGCGAAATCTATTCCGCTTTCTAAAGTTTCCCTTTTGATTTCATTTTTATAATCTATAAATAAGGGCTGTAATTCTTCAGAGGTCAAAGCATTAAAGTTTACCAAATACTCAGACTGCACATCGCGGTTCAATTCAATTGGTGTGATTTCCGGGTTTTTAACCTTGACAATATTTTGAGCTTCTCCCTGACGCTTATACACGATTACATAATTCCCCGTAAAAAACTTATTCGCAAAGTCAACAAGCTCCTTCTTAGTGATTTTTTTCAAATCATCTAAAAATTTCGCTTTGTCGTTCCATTGTTGACCAGAAATAAAAGTATTATAATACATAGACGCCAGTGATGAAGAATTTTCATATTGCCTCATTTGATTCAATTTTAAATCGTTTACGACGGCCTCTATCATCCAATCATCAAATTCGCCTCGTTTTATTTTTTCAGCTTGCTCCAATAGCAATTCTTTTACTTCATCCAGTGACTGTCCTTCTTTTGGAATTCCGGAGAACATTAAAAAACCGTATTCATTTTGAAATGTTGGAGACGAAGTTGCTCTTTGCACCAATTGTTTTTTATTCAAATTCAAGTCCATCAGACCCGCATTGGAATTTGCCAATATCATATCGATCAAGGTAATGTACTTTTCGTCTTCCGAGCCAACCCCCATAGTTCTGAATCCTATAGCAACATTTTCATTATTTGGTCCAAAAACTTCTCTTTCCACTATGCCTGAAATCGGTTCTTCTTTAGGCAATACCGGTCGCTCCACTTCCTTTCTCTCAAAGGCTCCGAAAGTTTCATCAACTTTCTTGATCGTTTGATCGAATTCTAAATCACCTACCAGAACAACAGCCATATTGTTAGGAACATAATAGGTATTGAAGAAATTATTAATATGCAGCATGGAAGGATTTTTTAAATGCTCTGCCGTTCCAATAGCGGTTTGCTGGCCATATGGATGTGTTGGAAACAATCCATCCAGCATGGCAAAATAAGCGGCATAACTGTCATCATCCTGGGTTCGGTTAAATTCTTCATAAACAGCTTCTAATTCTGTATGAAAAAGTCGCAACACCAATTGGCTGAATTTTTCACTTTCCAATGTTAAAAATTTGTTCAATTCATTTGCCGGAATCTTGTTGTGATAAACAGTTTCTTCATACCAGGTATGTGCATTGGTCCCTGTGGCTCCCATTGAGCCTACCATCTTATCATATTCGTTGGGGATTGCCAGCTTTGAAGCAATAAATGATATACTATCAATCTTCTTATAAATGGCTTCTTTTTGATTTTGATCAGAGGCCGTTTTATGCGCTTCATATAAATCAGAGATCTGAGCGATCAGAAGTTGCTCCTGCTCCCAGTCTGAAGTTCCTATTTCATCTGTCCCTTTAAAAAGCATGTGTTCTAAATAATGCGCCAGTCCGGTACTTTCTTTAGGATCAAAAGTAGAACCCGCCCTAACTGCAACATAAGTCTGGATCCTGGGTTCATCCCTGTTTTGGCTTAAATACACCTTTAAACCATTGTCCAAAGTATACAACCGTAATCCCGTTGGATCATTGGATACGGTTTCATATGTATACCCGTTAGGATCTGTATGTTTTGAGATGCTATAATTATCTTGTTTATCAGACTTGTTACAACTGATAAAAAATACAATACTTAAAAAATAAGCAATAAGTTTAAACTGTTTCATGTAATAAAATTAAGTTATAGCTCAAAAGTAGTTAAAGAGGTTTACACAAAAAAATATGTGGATGTTTTAAGACAGTTTTAACAGAAGAATTTGGCCTGGACGATTTTGATTTCGCAAAAAAATGACACCAGTTTTATACCAACAAAAAAACCTGTCAAAACTGACAGGTTTTTTCTAAAAATTAATTTGGTCTAGCTTAAAACTTCAAGGACCTTCTGTCCGATTTCGGCAGGAGATTCTACAACATGAATGCCATTCTCTGCAAGGATCTTCATTTTAGCCTGTGCCGTATCATCCTTTCCACCTACTATGGCTCCTGCATGCCCCATGGTTCTTCCGGCCGGAGCTGTTTGCCCGGCTATAAAGCCAACCACAGGTTTTCTGTTTCCATCAGCCTTGATCCAACGAGCAGCATCTGCTTCCAATTGACCGCCTATTTCACCTATCATGACAATAGCCTCTGTTTCAGGATCATTCATCAATAATTGAACAGCTTCTTTTGTTGTTGTTCCTATGATCGGATCTCCTCCTATTCCAATAGCAGTAGTGATCCCAAGTCCTCTTCTCACTACTTGATCGGCAGCTTCATAGGTCAAGGTTCCTGATTTTGAAACAATACCTACTTTTCCTTTTTTAAAAACAAAACCAGGCATGATCCCTACTTTTGCCTCTCCAGGAGTGATGACGCCAGGGCAATTTGGCCCTACCAAGCGACAGTCCTTATTTTGGATATATGATTTTACTTTTACCATATCTGCCGTAGGAATTCCTTCAGTGATACAAATGATCACCTTGATACCAGCTTCTGCCGCTTCCATAATGGCATCTGCTGCAAAAGCAGGCGGTACAAAAATAATCGAAGTATCAGCGCCTGCTTGCTTGACAGCATCTTCTACTGTATTAAATACAGGCTTATCCAAATGCAACTGTCCTCCTTTTCCAGGCGTTACTCCTCCAACCACATTGGTACCATAATCTATCATTTGTCCGGCGTGAAAAGTACCTTCACTTCCTGTGAATCCCTGAACAATGATCTTTGAATCCTTATTGACTAAAACACTCATTTGTTTATTTTTTATTTTGAAATTTTAAAATCTACTTCACTTTTTATTAGTGCAAAAGTATAAGAATGAAACGATTTATCGGGCTATTTTTTTATTTTTTCAGCAAATTAGGCAAGGATCTTAACATGGCCATTTCTCTGAATTTATCTCTTGCTTCAACAGCAGGAGTCCCAAAATAAGTTTTACCAGGTTCGAGGTCCATTCCTATACCCGATTGAGCGAATACTTCAGCTCCTTTTCCTATGGTCAGACCGCTTTTAATTCCTACCTGACCCCAGATGGTAACTTCATCTTCTATCACATTACACCCTGCAATTCCTACCTGAGAGGCAATAAGGCATTTTTTACCAATAATGGTATCATGGGCTATTTGTACCTGATTATCGATTTTGGTTCCCCACCCAATAGTGGTATCGCCAGTTACTCCCTTATCAATGGTACAAGCCGCGCCAATCTCAACATGATCTTCAATGATCACCCGTCCTACTGAATTTAATTTATCAAAGCCATGTGGCCTTTTCTGAAAATAGAATCCATCTGACCCTAAAACCGTTCCTGCATGGATGATCACATTGTTCCCAATGATGCAATGATCATATATGGTCACATTTGGGTGGATCAGGCAATTATTTCCAATTTTAACATGGTTTCCGATAAACACGTTTGGCTGAATAATAGTACCTTCTCCGACAGAAGCCGTTGCAGCAATATTTTCACTTGCTGCCCTAAAAGGTTTAAAGTGATTTGACAAGCGGTTAAAATCCCTAAACGGGTCTTGTGAGATCAATAAGGCCTTCCCTTTCGGGCAATCCACTTCTTTGTTGATCAGGATTATAGTTGCCGCTGATTCAAGTGCTTTGGCATAATATTTAGGATGATCGACAAAAACAATATCCCCTGGTTCTACCACATGGATTTCGTTCATTCCCTGTACAGGAAAATTATCATCACCCACATAAGTGGCATCTATGATCCCTGCAATTTCCTGTAAACTATAAGTTCGCGAAAACTTCATATGAGCTATTCTTTCACGCGTTCTACATAAGTCCCCTTTTCAGTATCAATCTTGATTTTGTCTCCTTCGTTGATAAATAAGGGTACATTGACCTTGGCTCCTGTTTCCATGGTTGCAGGTTTTGTGGCGTTTGTAGCCGTATTTCCTTTGACCCCAGGTTCTGTGTGCGCAACTTCAAGATAAACATGAGAAGGCATCTCAACCGATAAAGGCATCTCGTCTTCGGTCCTGATGATAATGGTTACGACCTCTCCTTCTTTTAATAATTCAGGAGCGTCCAGAGCCTGTCTTTGCAAGGCTATTTGGTTATAGTCATCTGTATTCATAAAATGATAGGTGTCTCCTTCAGGATATAAATACTGATATTTTCTTGTCTCTACCCTTACTTCCTCTATTTTATGACCTGCCGAAAAAGTATTATCCAACACCTTACCTGTGGTAAGGCTTCTTAGTTTTGTTCTTACAAAAGCAGGCCCTTTTCCGGGCTTAACATGCAAAAACTCAATGATTTTATAGGTATCATTATTGTATACGATACAAAGACCTTTTCTTATATCTGATGTACTTGCCATTTCTAAATTTCTTAATAATTACTGGTATATCCTTTCATGATACCTCTTTGTGAATTGTTGATAAAGGTAAGAACTTCATCTCTTTCCGGGCTTGCGTCCAATTCGGCTTCCAAAATACGGGACGCCTGGGTTGTATTGTTGTTTTGCTGGAAAAGTATACGGTAAATATTCTGGATCTCATTGATTTTATCAGAACTAAAGCCTCGTCGTCTTAGTCCGATCGAATTAATTCCTACATAAGACAGCGGCTCTTTGGCTGCCTTCACAAATGGTGGAACATCCTTACGCACAAGCGAACCTCCGGAGATCATCGCGTGCTTTCCGATATGAATAAATTGATGAACCCCTGCCAAACCTCCGATTATGGCATATTCGCCGATCTTAACATGACCTGCCAATGTCACTCCATTTACAATAATGACATTATCACCTATCACGCAGTCATGTGCTACATGCGCAGTAGCCATGATCAGGCAATTGTCACCAATTTCCGTTTTACCATAGGCATTGGTTCCACGATTGATCGTGGCACATTCCCTAATGGTTACATTATCTCCAATGACGGTAAGAGAATCCTCCCCTTCAAATTTCAGGTCTTGCGGAATAGCCGAAATCACCGCTCCCGGGAAAATCCGGCAATTCTTGCCGATTCTGGCGCCTTCCATAATGGTCACATTTGATCCGATCCAGGTGCCTGACCCAATCTTAACATCATTGTGAATTGTTGAAAATGGTTCTATCACGACATTCGTAGCGATCTTTGCCCCAGGATGTATATACGCTAATGGTTGATTCATAAGTTTTTTTTATTTATTTTTTCTCCGGGTTTCTAACGATCTGTGCCATTAATTCTGCTTCGACCACTAATTTGTTATTTGCATATCCGTAAGACTGCATATGGCATATACCTCTTCTAATGGGTCCCATAAGTTCTGCTTTAAAGATAAGCGTATCTCCTGGCAACACTTTTTGCTTGAATTTTACATTATTCATTTTCATGAAGTAAGTCAGGTAGTTTTCGGGATCAGGTACAGTGCTAAGCACCAATATGCCACCACATTGGGCCATGGCTTCTACCTGAAGCACTCCCGGCATTACCGGAGCTCCAGGGAAATGTCCAATAAAGAATGACTCATTCATGGTCACGTTTTTCATTCCCACCACATGCTGATCAGATAGTTCAATAATACGATCGATCAATAAGAATGGCGGTCTGTGCGGTAAAAGTTTCATGATGGCATGAATATCCATTAACGGAGGTTTGCTCAAATCATAATTAGGCACTTTATTCCTTTTCTCAATTTTGATCAATTTCATCATTTTTTTAGCAAACTGCGTATTGATCTTATGACCTGGCTTGGTCGCAATAACCTTACCTTGGATCTTGGTTCCTATCAAGGCAAGATCACCAATGACATCCAGCAACTTATGTCTTGCGGCTTCGTTTGCCCAGTGAAGATTGAGATTGTCCAGAATACCATTGGGTTTTACCTTTACTGAATCCTTCTTAAATGCCTTGCTTAATTTTTTCATTGTCTTTTCTGACAACGGTTTGTCTACATAAACGATGGCGTTGTTCAAATCCCCTCCTTTGATCAGGTTATTGTCCAACAACATTTCTATCTCATGAAGAAAACTAAAGGTTCTGGCATCTGCTATTTCCTTTTTAAAATCACTCAGTTTTTCTAAAGTTGCATTCTGGGTACCAAGGATCTTGGTTCCAAAATCAACCATAGTCGTTATCTCATATTTATCGGAAGGCATGACCATGATCTCGCTTCCTGTTTCTTCATCCTTAAATGAAATAATATCCTTTACCTCATAAACATCCCTTTCGGCATCCTGCTCAACGATTCCTGCTTTTTCAAGTATCTCTACAAAGTATTTTGACGATCCATCCATAATTGGAGGCTCAGCTGCATCTATTTCAATAATAATATTGTCAATATCCAATCCGACAACAGCAGCAAGAACATGTTCTGAGGTATTGATCACCACACCGTTCTTTTCAATATTTGTACCTCTTTGGGTATCCGCCACATAACATGCCAACGCCTCAATAGCTGGCTGACCTTCAAGATCGGTCCTTATAAAAGTAAAACCAGTATTAATGGCTGCAGGCTTAAAAGTAAGAGACACCTTATTCCCAGTGTGCAAGCCGATTCCTTCTAAAGAAACCTCTTTTTCAATTGTTTTTTGGTTTACACTCATTATTTAAAATTTTATTTATCCCTTTGTTTTTCGATCTTATCCAACTTGGAAGCCAACTTGGGTAAATTTCTAAAATGTACGTATGACTTGTTAAAATCTGTATAGGGCATTGCCGGACTCCCTTGAACAATCTCATTATCGGCTATTGACTTTCCAATTCCTGATTGTGCCTGGATCCTAACGTTATTGCCTATCGTGATATGACCTACAATACCAACCTGGCCGCCAATCTTGCATTCTTTACCGATTTTTGTAGACCCTGCAATTCCAGTTTGAGCAGCAATCACCGTATTCTCACCAATTTCCACATTATGTGCCACATGAATTTGATTGTCCAATTTTACACCAGACCTAATAATGGTTGATCCCAGCGTTGCGCGGTCAATGGTAGTTCCGGAACCTATATCAACGTAATCTTCTATGATCACATTTCCTATCTGAGGCACTTTACTATAACCTCCGTTTTTATCAGGAGCGAATCCGAAACCGTCACTTCCAATAATACTTCCAGAATGAATGGTGCAATGACTTCCAATTTCAATATCCGAATAAATCTTTGCTCCAGAAAAAATAGTGGTATGGTCACCTATCACTACATTATTCCCAATAAACACATTTGGGTAAATTTTCACATGATGACCAATACTGACGTTTTCACTTAAATAACTAAAAGCTCCCAGGTATAATTCATTCCCATAATTGGCAGTATCATGTATAAAAACCGGTTGTTCTATACCTGATTTGTGCAACTGTATATTATTGTAATATTCGAGCAACTTGGTAAATGCCATATAAGGATCTTCCACCTTGATCATGGTACTGGAAACCTCCCTTTCAGGTATAAACTTTATATCCACGATAACCACTGAAGCATCTGTTGTATACAGCCACGGATTATATTTCGGATTAGATAAAAAAGTAAGGGACCCCTTCTCTCCTTCTTCTATTTTTGAAAGCTTGGAAACTTCTTCATTAGGATTTCCATAGACTTCCCCATGTAAGATATCTGAGATTTGTTTGGCTGTGAATTTCAATCGTAATGTTTTAATATTCCTGTTGGTGATTGCAAAAATACTAAAATTTAGCAATCCACAGGGATTATAGTAATTTCTTTGGATAGCACAGGTAATACTTTCTAACTGTCATCGACAGTGCTTCTATACTTGCACTGTCTGAAGCATTGATAATATCTTTTTGCTCCCCATTTTTATACAGAATACTTATCACCTCTTTATCAGGATCATAGGCTTTGTTATCGACACTTCCATGATACACCAAGAAGTCTATTTCGTCCTCGGTTAAATGCATTTTCTTCTTTACTCGTTTTCTTATGTCCTCCATGTAATTTACGTCAAAATCCTCATTCCTCATCTCTATTTTTGGCAGCCGTCTATTCACCACCGAATTGCATAAATATGACAAAATTTGATCCTGATGACCACTCCAGTCTTTTAATGCCGACATGACATCATAGTCGTCCAGTCTGCTGAAAGTATCGAGTTTGGCCTTGTCAAAAGCCACTTCATCAATATCTGTTTCCAAGAAAATCTTCAAAGTTTTGCTACAATAAAGGTCTTCTCCATTTCTCATCAGCTCTTTGGCCCTTTCCAAAATCTTAATCATGACCTTTTCAGCAACGATCCCTGTTTTATGAAGATATACCTGCCAATACATAAACCGCCTGGCCATGATAAATTTCTCAACAGAATAAATCCCCTTATACTCCACTACCAATTGATCGTCTTTAACATTGAGCATGGTGATCAATCTTTCCACATTTATATTTCCTTCAGCTACGCCGCTATAAAAACTATCCCTTTTAAGGTAATCAAGCCTGTCCATATCCAGCTGGCCTGAAATCAATTGGTTCATAAATCCCCTTTGATATTCACCTTTAAAAATTTCTATAGCAAGACTGAGGGCTCCTTTAAACTCAATATTAAGCAATTCCATGAACTTTAAAGAAATCTGCTCATGCCCAACTCCTTGAACAAAACAGTCTTCAAGGGCATGGGAAAAAGGACCATGTCCTATATCATGCAAAAGGATGGCAATTAGCAATGCTTCCTCTTCCCTTTCACTTATATCAACATTCTTTTCGCGCAAAATCTCAACAGCATTTTGCATCAGATAGACACATCCCAGCACATGATGAAATCGTGTATGGTGGGCTCCCGGGTAAACTAAATAAGATAATCCCATTTGAGAAATTCTCCTTAGCCTCTGTAAATAAGGATGTTCAATAATCCTGTAAATTAGAGGGCTTTTAACCGCAATAAAACCATAAATCGGATCATTAAAAATTTTTAATTTTTTCAAAATATTAACGTTGATTTTTGTACTTTTCAGAATTAATTGCGTTCCTTGCGGTACAAGATTTTCAGCAAAAATAAAGGTTTAATTTAATTAATCATAGATAATAGATTTAGAATGAGTGCAGGAAAAATACTTTGGGTTGATGATGAGATCCAACTTCTAAAACCCCATATGTTATTTTTAGAGAAAAAGAATTATGAAGTTACACCTTGTACCAATGGCGCAGATGCTGTAGAAAGCGTAAGTGAAGAGCAGTTTGATATCGTTTTTCTTGATGAAAACATGCCTGGCCTTTCAGGCTTGGAAACGCTTTCCCTTATCAAAGAGAAACTTCCAAATTTACCGGTGATCATGATCACAAAAAGTGAAGAGGAATATATTATGGAAGAGGCCATTGGATCGAAGATCGCAGATTATTTGATCAAACCGGTAAATCCGAACCAAATACTATTGAGCCTTAAAAAAAACCTTGATAATTCAAGATTGGTTTCTGAGAAAACCACTTCTAACTACCAACAGGAGTTTAGAAAGATTTCTCTTGACCTTGCGATGGTCAACACTTATCAAGACTGGATCGAATTGTACAAGAAACTGGTTCATTGGGAAATCCAACTCGAGTCTATTTCAGATATTGGCATGACTGAGATTCTTGAGAGCCAGAAAGAAGAAGCGAATTCGCAATTTTTTAAATTCATTAAAAATAATTACCAGGACTGGTTTCACGGCGGGGACAAACCTGTTTTGTCACATACCCTCTTTAAAGATGTAATTGTTCCGCAAATAGAAAAGGACCCGGGTACCTTACTGATTGTAATTGACAATTTAAGGTACGATCAGCTTAGGGTGCTTGAACCCATTATCAGCCAATATTATAAAGCTATTGATGAAACCTCTTTTTTCAGTATACTTCCTTCAGCTACCCAATATGCACGAAATGCCATTTTCTCTGGTTTAATGCCCTTGGACATGGAAAAGAAATATCCTCAATATTGGAAAAACGATACAGATGAGGGGGGTAAAAACATGTTTGAAAATGAGTTTCTCACCGAACAGATCAAAAGACTTCGGCTCGATCTGAAGCACGAGTATTACAAGATTACTGCAGTAAGCCAGGGCCGTGAACTGGCTGCAAATTTTGCAAAAACAAAAAATAATGACCTAACGGTTATTGTTTATAATTTTGTGGATATGCTGTCTCATTCCAGAACAGAAATGGATATGATCAAAGAACTTGCGGGTGATGATAAAGCCTATCGCTCCTTAACACTGAGCTGGTTCAAAAATTCCCCATTGCTTGAAATCATCCAAAAAGCACAAAAAATGGGCCTAAAACTGATCATCACCACTGATCATGGTACCATAAATACTTCAAGGCCTTCAAAGGTAGTAGGAGATAAGAACATAAGTTCTAATTTACGTTATAAAACAGGAAAAAGCTTAAGTTACAACGAGAAGGAAGTCTACGAGGTAAAAGATCCCAAAGAGATACTTCTTCCATCCCTGAACATAAGCAGCTCCTTTATTTTTGCCAAAGAAGATTATTTCTTTGCCTATCCCAATAATTATAACCACTTTGTGAAGTATTACAAAAACACCTATCAGCATGGAGGTGTTTCCCTGGAAGAAATGATCATACCCTGTATCAGCTATGTTCCAAAATAGCATAAAGTCATAAAGGATCAACTACACAAAGCATAGAAATTATTCTGTAAACTCATGTACATTGCATTTTGGGTACATTCTATTAAATTATGCTCAATAAAGCACCCTAATTTTTCAGAATTTGATAGCCGGTAATTGGAAGAAATTTATCAATTTTGCAAGACCAAATTTAAGCGAATCATTTAAACAAGAAATTGATGAAAAAACATAATTTTAGTGCAGGGCCATGCATTCTTCCTAAAGAAGTTTTAAAGAAAGCATCTGAAGCAGTGATCAACTTTAACGATCTGGATCTTTCTCTGATTGAAATATCTCATAGAAGTGCTGACTTTGTAACCGTCATGGAACATGCCAAAGATCTTGTACTTGAATTATTGGACCTTAAGGGTAAAGGTTATTCGGCTTTATTCTTGCAAGGGGGCGCTAGTCTCGAATTCTTAATGGTGCCTTATAATTTACTTCCGGAAGACGGGAAAGCCGCTTATATCGATACCGGCACCTGGAGCTCCAAGGCCATCAAGGAAGCCAAATTATTAGGCGAGGTTGAAATTATTGCCTCCTCCAAGGAAAGCAATTACAATTATATTCCAAAAAATTATAAGGTGCCGTCAGATGCTACTTATGTGCATTGCACGAGTAATAACACCATTTTTGGAACACAGATGAAAGAGTTTCCGAAAACGGACAAGCTCTTGGTTTGTGACATGAGTTCAGATATTTTTTCACGTCAGCTCGATTTCAGCCAATTCGACCTTATCTATGCCGGAGCTCAAAAGAATATGGGGCCTGCCGGGACAACATTGGTCGTAATCAAAGATGAAATTCTTGGTAAAACAGGACGGAAAATACCCTCGATGCTTGATTACCAAGTACATATAGCTAAAGAGAGTATGTTTAATACGCCGCCTGTATTTCCTGTATATGTTTCGATGCTTACCCTTGAATGGTTAACATCACTGGGGGGAATCGCGGGTATTGAAAAAGTTAATGAGGCGAAAGCCAAACTTTTATATGATGAAATAGATTCAAATCCATTGTTTCAGGGAGTAGCCAATAAAGAGGACCGCTCTCTTATGAATGTGACCTTTACCTTAACCGATGACAGTAAAAAAGAGCAATTCGATACCATGTGGAAGGCAGCTGGAATCAGTGGTATTAATGGCCACAGATCTGTGGGAGGCTACAGGGCAAGTATGTATAACGCAATGCCCATCGAAAGCGTTCAGGCATTAGTTGATGTCATGAAAGCACTCTAAAGCACAATAAAAAAACTTAAATAAAATAGAATGAAGGTATTAGCAAATGACGGAATAGCAACATCTGGAGTTGTAGCTTTGGAAAAAGCAGGTTTTGAAGTGATCTTAAAAACGGTGGCTCAGGAACAACTTGCAGATTTTATTAATGACAATAACATTGATGTGCTTCTGGTACGAAGCGCCACTACTGTAAGGAAACCATTGATAGATGCATGTCCCTCTTTAAAGATCATTGGACGAGGGGGTGTTGGCATGGACAATATAGATGTTGATTATGCCAGAAGTAAAGGGATAAAAGTGATCAATACACCTGCTGCTTCCTCACATTCTGTTGCAGAATTGGTTTTTGCTCATTTGTTTGGAATGGTTCGTTTTTTACACGATTCAAATCAAAACATGCCTCTTGAAGGCGACTCCAAATTTAAAGAACTTAAAAAGGCTTATGCCAAAGGTGTGGAGTTGAAAGGGAAAACCCTGGGTATATTAGGATTTGGAAGAATTGGGCAAGCCACAGCGAAAGTTGGCTTAGGTGTTGGCATGAAGGTAGTTGCCTATGACCCCTTTATTGATGCGGCAAATATCCAACTTGACTTCTTTGACGGACAACATGTGAATTTTACAATTGACACGATTTCCAAAGAAGAAGTTCTTAAGCAAGCAGATTTCATCTCCTTGCATGTACCTGCACAGGATAGCTATGTGATTGGAGCACCAGAATTTAAAATCATGAAAAAGGGAGCCGGAATCGTCAATGCGGCTCGAGGTGGAGTGATAGATGAGGTAGCGCTTGTCGCTGCTATTGAAGAGGGAATCATTTCAAATGCGGCGCTTGATGTTTTTGAAAACGAACCCAATCCGGAGATCCAGCTTTTAATGAATAAAAATATATCGCTAACACCGCATATCGGTGCTGCGACCAAAGAAGCTCAGGATAGGATCGGAGAGGAACTGGCAACACAGATCATTGAGATACTAACCTAATTGATCTGGATAAGATATAGCGATAGAGATTTATGATATCAATAATAAATCTCTATTTTTGTTTTGACCGGGAACAACGCGAACAATACTTAAGACTTATTGCGAACAATAGCTAACTATGGCCCAAGTAAAACCTTTTCGTGCTATAAGACCTACCAGGGACAAGGTTGCTCTGGTGACCACACGCTCCTATGACATCTATCAAAAAAAAGAACTCAACGATATTTTAAGACTAAATCCATTTTCCTTTTTGCACATTTTACGCCCCGGATTTAAATACCATAAAAAGGTGCATGGCAATAAACGCTTTAGGATGGTTCACAACAGGTATCTGGAGTTTAAAGAAAATGGTGTTTTTAAAAGTGATGAAAAACCCAGGTTCTATTTACATCAAAAAACTTTTAATGGTGATGTTTTTTGGGGAATCATAGGCCTGGCCTCTCTTGATGATTATCAGAATGCTGTCATAAAAAAGCATGAAAACACGCTTCGTGAAAGAGAAGCCCTCTTTGGCAACTACCTTGAAATAACCGGCTTTAATGCTGAGCCCGTGCTCATCACCTACCCTGACGATGCCTTTCTTTCATCTCTTATCCTAAAGTACAGGAAACTTCGCGCCGAATATGAATTTACGACAAATAAGAACAGGACACATTTGATGTGGTTGATCGAAGATGAAGATGAAATAAAACAAATTAGCGAGGCTTTTGATTCAATTCCGTCACTATATATTGCTGACGGGCATCACCGCACGGCTTCTTCGAATTTTCTATATCAAAAAATGAAATCCGGAGACAACGAGCAAGCCAAAGAACTCAGCAAGTATTTTATGGCATATTTTATTCCTGAGTCAAATTTAAGGATCACTTCATTTTTTAGGTTTATCACGCACCTGAACGGGCTGCATAAAAGAGAGTTCCTAATGGCCCTGGATGAGCATTTTCGTATAGAAAACTTAGGGAACCACTATTATACGCCTTCTAAAAAGCATCATTATTCCATGTATCTTGATGGCGATTTTTACAAGCTTTACTTGAGAAAGACCAGTTTTAATCCATCAAATGAACTGGATCATTTAGATTCTCAAATTTTGTTTAAAAAAATACTTGAACCTATTCTTGGCATCAAGGATCCTTCAAACGATAGAAATATTAGTTATCTTCCCGAAACAGGAAATGAAATGCAGCTTAAAAACCTGGTAGATTCGGGAGAATTCGTTGTGGGTTTTGGATCATTTCCAGTGTCTGTAAAACAACTAAAAACTGTAGCCGATCACGACCTGACCATGCCTCCTAAAAGCAGCTATATTGAGCCAAAATTACGAAGTGGATTGACTATATATGAATTAATGTAAAACTTGAATTAAACTTCTTATATGTTTGTAAAACAGAATTTAAAGGAATTCAAAAATAAAATACCCGATCGTGTTACTTTAGTGGCTGTATCCAAGACCAAGCCCATTGCCGATATCCTGGAAGCTTATGAGGCCGGACAACGTGATTTTGGTGAAAATAAAATTCAGGAAATGGCTGGCAAATATGAGGCGCTTCCGAAAGATATACGATGGCACATGATCGGTCACCTTCA
>JBFFLO010000021.1:0-16894 GCA_041554895.1 Lutimonas sp.
ATCTTTTGGGTAGACCACTGAAACATTTTTATAAGAATCATCATAATTTGTCAGGGTCACATAATATAAGGGCATTTTATGCATGCCAAATTCCTGAAAATTCTCCTGGCTAAGCACTCTTGTCAATTGCCTTCCTCTATCTGTCCTGAAATTAAAGAAAATGATCACATCGTCCTCTTCAATTTTAGCAATGGGTTGTTCTTGCCCATCAACCATTACAATAGGTTTTATGAACTCATCCGTTACGCCATCATCATAACTTTTTTGAACACTTTCTGCCGCATTATGGGATTTCTCCCCTATGCCGTTGACCATCACATCATAAGAAAGTTTAACCCTTTCCCAACGCTGGTCCCTGTCCATGGCATAATACCTTCCACAGATCGTCGCAAGTTGACCCGTTGATTGAGCCATATGCGCTTCGATTTCCTTTACAAAACCAATACCTGATTTAGGATCAACATCCCTGCCATCGGTAAAAGCATGTACGTAAACATCCTCTAATCCATAATTATTTGCAGCATCCAAAAGACCCTTGAGGTGATCAATATGGGAGTGTACGCCTCCATCAGAAAGCAAACCTAAAAAGTGTACTTTTTTATGTTCTTTTTTCGCATAGTTAAAGGCATCTGTGATCACTTTTTCCTTCGCGATCGACCCGTCGGCAACCGCATTATTGATTTTTACAAAATCTTGATATACAATTCGGCCTGCTCCTAAATTCATGTGGCCTACCTCAGAATTACCCATTTGTCCTTCAGGTAGACCTACGTTTAACCCATCTGTCCTTAAACTTGCGTTTGGATAATTAGAGATCAACGAATCAAAGAATGGCGTTTTGGCTTTATAGATAGCTGATACATCAGGGTTTTGTGTTTCACCCCATCCGTCTAAAATGATCAAAATGACTTTTTTTTCCATGGCTGATTTTGTATTCAAAAATTGAAATGCAAAGATACGGAACAATTCAATTTCGAACCCTGTTTTCTTTGAAAATTACTTCAATAACAGCAGGAAAATGGAGATTTTAGCAAAAAATACCATCGCTTTTAAGGTAGTTATTTAGTCCTGTATTCAAGTATCTAGTTGGGGACTAATCTCACAATACCCAATTGTTCGACTGAAACATAGATGTAGCCATCAGGACCTATTTTCACAGTTCTTACCCGGCCCATTCCTTCCATTAGCTTCTCTTCGTTTTCTACTTTTCCGTCCTTTAGAAAAACCAGGTCCAGGTATTGGAATTTTAATGAGCCAACCAAAAGATGGCCCTTCCATGCAGGATAGCGATCACTATTGATAAAGGCCATACCGCTTGGAGCGATAGAGGGAACCCAGTAGTGCAATGGCTGCTCCATTCCCGGAAGAGCTGTGTCATCGGTGATGGTAGAATCATCGTAATTTATGCCATAGGTTATCAATGGCCAACCATAGTTTTTACCCGCTTTGATAATATTGATTTCATCTCCTCCCTTAGGCCCGTGCTCATGTACCCATATTTCACCCGTACTTGGATTCATAGCCATTCCCTGAGGATTGCGATGCCCATAAGAGAACACAGCAGGTTTTGCTCCCGGTGTCGAAACAAAAGGGTTATCAGCAGGAATGCTTCCGTCATCATGGAGTCTGTAGATTTTTCCACCGTCACGGTTTATATTTTGAGGATTGACATCCCTGTTACCCCTGTCACCGACAGAAAAGTAAAGATAGCCATCCTTATCAAATTCAATTCTTGAGCCGAAATGATGTCCTTTTTTTGTGTTAGGCGTGGCTTTATAAATGATCTCTTTGTCGATGAGTTCATTTTCCTTCAGGCGCGCCCTCATGATCACCGTATTGGCTCCCTCATCATCATTTTCAGTATTGCCTGAAAACGAAAAGTAGATCCAGCCATTATTTGAATAATCCGGGTGTAATTTAAGGTCCAATAAACCTCCTTGATTCTTATAAACGACTTCAGGAACATTTTTTATTTGTGTGGTTTTACCATCCTTAAACAGCAGCATTTTGCCCTCTTGTTCAGCTATAAGTATAGAGCCGTCAGGAAGAAATTCCATACCCCAGGCTATATCAAGCCCGCCGACCACTGTTTCGGCTTTATAACTGAAATCAGCATCGGTTTTGAATTCAGTACTCTTTTGACATTGACTTAGAAAAAATGACAAACAGATAACAATCAAGCTAATTTTTTTCATAATTCAGGAATTTATTTTCAAAGGTACGATTTTTCAGAATGAATATATAAGGTTGATATTTGCATAATAATTCAATGGATTGCCGGGGTAATAGTACCTGGGGGCATTGTTTCCAAAACTGCCGGCATTAATTTGCAGCATAGAGGCATATTTTTCATCGAAAACATTGTTTATTCCAATCTGGCCATCAAGCACCATATGCTTGCCCAAACCTATTTTAAAACCAGTTTTCAAATTAACCAATTGATAACTGTCTGTATAGATGCTATTATCATCTCTCAAGGGAATATCTCCAATATACTGGTAATTGAGAAATGCATAGAAGCCAAAAGAAGTATTTAAGTTAAGTTGTGAATAAAAAGTTTTATCGGGAACACCGGTCAAATCATTTCCTGAATAGTCATTATCAAGATCCTGAAATTCCTTGAATGCGTAATCATTCAAGCTGAAGGAATTGGAATGGCTCAGCTGTAATTGCTCTTTGTTGATCAAAAAATAGTTCAATACAATTTCCATCCCCTTATGGATGGTTTTGCCGGCATTAACTCCAATGAACTGATCATCTCCCGTTCTGCGCGCCACCAAAAGATTATTGATGTCCATCAAATACAAGGAAATTTCATAGTTGAAGATATTTCTGATCAGTTTTCCACGGCTTCCAATTTCATAATTCCAGCCTGTTTCAGGTTGGATGTTATTATTGATCAAGCCGTCGGGCAACAGTGTTTCCTCAAGTTTCGGTGGAGAAAAGCCATGACTGACAGTGGCAAAGGCCATGCTGTTTTGGTCCAACTGATAGCTAAGACCGACTTTTGGGGATAAGATAGCGTCAAAACGATAATCTCCCGAAAAATCATCATTCCCCTGATTGAAATCATCGTCAAGGGTATAGGACGTTTGGTTCAAATTCAATCCAAAATCAAGGAGGAAATCAGGTGATATATGGTACTTGGCTTCCATAAAAAGATTAACATATGATCTTTTTTCCTTGAAATTACTAAGCAGTAAACCTTGTACACTTCCTGTTCCCGGAGGATAATCCTGATAGAGATTTTCGTAGGTTTTTAAAAGGTTTTGATCATTAAAAAACTCCAGGCCCGCCGTCCACTGAAAATCTTTTTGCCATACCTCCAAATTTTGTATAAACCTTGTTCTCAATCCCACTGCATTCGTGCCTTGTTCAAGAATATTAAAGGGCCTGGCCTCATAAGCATCCAGTAAGCTTGTAAAAATGCTACTGACTTGTTTTGATTTCTCATTGTATTCATGTTGCCATGACAAACCCAACAAAAATTTCGTATAATCCTCAAAGCCCTTTGACCGGGCCCAGGTAAAGGCTGCTTTTGCAGGCTCATTTATATAATCATCTTCATTAATTGAGCTTGGTATATAGGCTTTAAGATCAATGAAATTAGCAAGTACATTAAGGTTGTTCTTGTCATTGAGATAGTGATTTGAAGCCAATGTGATTGTTTGCCTGTTCAGCTCATTATTCTCTCTGTAACCATCACTATGGGTATTGGAATAGGTGAGTTTGGCCGCATTGGTTTTGTTTCCTAAATTGGTATTGACCCAGAATTTTTGCAGGCCATAGGAACCGAAAGTATAGGCAGCTTGTACCGATTGTTTATTGAAAAGGCCTTTATCTGCAATGAGTTGAATGCTACCTCCCAGTCCTGCTCCGTAAAGGCTGGATGAGGGCCCTTTAAGGATTTCCATTCTGGCAATTCCCTGCAGCTCAATATCTTCTATGCTTGTTTCTCCCGAACCATTGGTTAACGGAATATCTTCGTAATAAGCCCTGATCTTGCTGGTGCCAAAAAGGTTTCGGGACCCAATACCTCTTATAGTGATCCTGTTTGTATTAAGCGAGCCATTATGCATATAGACACCAGGAACGCTGTTTAGGATTGGTGCAATATTGACGCCATCATTACTTTTGATGAGGTTTTCTGAAATTACTGATATAGTAGAAGAAATTTCTTTTAATTCACTTTGGAAATGACTTGATTTTATAATTACTTCTGACAGACCGAAAGGTTTTTCACTCATTTCAACAAGTACAAAATCACTTTCCTGAATATGAATTGTTGTAGGGATATAACCTTCCTTGTCAAATGTGTAATACCCGGTTGATTTTAATAAAAAAAGACCGTTGTAGTCTGAAACCCCTACTTTAATACCATTACTGTCTGTTATTACAACATCCTCCACGGCCAGTTTGTTCTCACTGCTGATTACCTTTCCCTGAAACGTTTGGGCGTTTAGGGATGAAGAGATTGAAAAGCAACATAACATGATTATAATACAGTGCCTCATCTGGATCTTTATTATTTGAAGTCCTTGTTATTTAACAACAGCATTTTTAATATTATTTTTACCTTCTTTTAAAGAATAAACAAAACCATTGATCACAGCATAAACAACCTGTTCATTTTTTTTTAGTAAAAAAGTTGCGTTGGTTCCAAGACTGATAGGAGACCCGGGTAAAGTGTTATTTTTAGGGACCATGATCTTTTTTATGTCAATGATGTTCATTGGCATGGTTGTGAATTTTATTTCTTTTGGCATGTCGTTGATACTTACAGAAGTATAACCCTGTGTTAACAGGGATACAAAATCAAGACTCATGAATTCTTCAAAATCGTTCAGTATTTTAGGATAGGTTTCCCCAACCTTGAATGTGAAGCCGGCAGCATCCAGAGTTTTATAACCATGATGTGTTGAAAGGTCTCCAATATCACTGATGCTGCCAAGATAATAAAAATCACTGTGATTCTTGTTTTCAATTTCCTGTTGATTGATCCCCAGGTCAACTGTGAAACCCAGCCCCAAATAGGAAAAAGAAAGGTTTTCAATTTTTAGATCAAACAGTTTGCGATCATTTTTAGGTATTGAAAGGTATTTGTCCAGGCCTGTGGTTAGGTAGCTTTCAGTTCCAATGATCTCAATGGCAGACAAGATGCCTATGGAATTCAGTTTACGGATGAATTGTTTTTCCGGGTCATCAAATTGTCCTCCTGATTCTATAAGTATTGTACTGGTGCCCCATTTTTGCATATTGTCGCCAAAGGCTC
This sequence comes from Lutimonas sp., assembly GCA_041554895.1. Classification (GTDB taxonomy): domain Bacteria; phylum Bacteroidota; class Bacteroidia; order Flavobacteriales; family Flavobacteriaceae; genus Lutimonas. Next base: position 5,273 of record JBFFLO010000021.1, read on the forward strand.
TGGGTTCGAATTCATCTGAATACCTTCCAACCTGGCCTTTGACATACCTTTGAAGTATCCCGTTCATTTTGCCGATCACCCTCATGGCATTTCCTCTGGTTTGGTTAATGTCTTTTTCAACGTTAAAAGCCGGGGCGAGAAATGAAATGGTGGCGGGTTTAGAGGATTGTTTGGCATTGTAGTATCTGCTCTGGTCATGAAGATTAAACCCGAAGTCTGCGTCGAGACTATCTCTGACCTTCTTAAGCAATTGCGATTCAGGTGACTGTAGCCTGAGCGCATCTCTGTTTATGTCTATACCGATCGCATTGCGTCTTGTAAATAACTCCGCACCGTCCGGATTTAACATGGGAATAAAATGGACTTTTACATTTTTTAAAATGGTTTGATCCGTTTTCAAATAATTGATCATATCAAATATAGAGGCCGTTGCCGTTGATTCATCTCCATGCATTTGAGACCATAACAATATTTGTGTTGCTCCCTCTCCAATACTGATCATCGATATATTACGTCCCTGGATAGACCTTCCAAGAACCGTTACTTCAAACTCTTTTTGCTGCTTAAGACTATCGATCAATGGCTGAATATCCCGATGCTTAAACCGACGGGCATCAATAGACACTTCCTTGAAATCATCATATGCTTCGAACAATTGTTTGTCCAGAGACTGTTTTTGAGCAAATCCCATGAAGGGGATCAAAAGAAGCAGGAAATATTTAGTCATGATTTATGATTTGTCAGGAACAGGTTCCCAGTTCAAATATGAGGTTGATTTTCTAATATGTTCTATAAAATCTTTGCCAGGATCGGTTTTTTCTGTCCTGTAATCTTTATCAATTTCCATCCATAAGGGATGACCTTCAAAATGGGTATATTCATAATGACCGATAACATAGTCTATTTGTGGAAATTTTTCTTTTAGGTATTTGATAAGTTTGATGTTTGATTTCAATTGTTTTTCAGTCAAAGGCATATCAGAGGTTCCTCCTACATTTTCAATACCAATCGCACAATGATTCAAACCGATGACATGTCTCGCCATAGTGGTTTCAGGAAGTAGCCGGTATACTTTTCCATCTTGGTCAATAAGAAATTGGGCTGATACATTAAGAGCGCTGGCATCATTTATATCCGGACGAGAATTAGGGAGCCTGCTTTCCTTAAAAGCATTATATGATTTTTCAAAACCGGGAATGGCTGTCCAGTGCACAACGACCATTCGAGGTTCGATGGAAGGTTCATTTTGGATGATCCCATATCTTTTTTCCAGATAATCTATGCTTAGCTGTTTTCTTTCTTCATCATAGGTAACAGGTTTGTCTATGATTTGCAAGGTATTACAAGAAGAAAGAAAAATGATCAAGCAGCAGGTTAAAATCCCTTTTTTTAGCATTATATGAAGGTAAATTTCTTTGATTGGAGGCTAATTTAGTTAAATTTAATTGTATGAGAAGTATTGTGTCGGGGCAAAAAAATTAATGATTACGTCAAATATATGACCTGATTTTGTTATTTGCATTATTTCTTGAGAATTAAGGATAATATGTTAAAAACGGGTGCCTAATGATATGAAAATAACAACAAGACTCTGTAAAAAATGACAATGTGAGAAATGAATCAAAATTTTAAAATTACATAACTTTACAAAAAGGCTAAAAATGAAACGAGAATACCTTTCGAATCCAGTATTGGAAAAGCTTCCATACCACCTGAGAGATTTTATCTTAAAGCAGCCATATGATCAATATACGGCACAGAACCAAGCAGTATGGCGCTATGTGATGAGAAAGAATATGGATTATTTAAGACACGTAGCACATGAATCTTATATTCCGGGGCTGGCTAAGGCCGGAATTTCAGTTGAGGAAATCCCCAGAATGGAAGGAATGAACAGAATCTTAAAGGAAATAGGATGGGCGGCCGTTTCAGTTGACGGTTTTATACCTCCCAATGCCTTTATGGAGTTCCAGGCCTATAACACTTTGGTAATCGCAGCAGATATCAGAACAATCGAACATATAGAATATACCCCGGCTCCCGATATCATACATGAGGCCGCCGGACATGCTCCCATTATAGCGAACCCTGAATATGCAGAATACCTGCGTCGCTTTGGTGAAATAGGTTCAAAAGCTATTTCTTCAGCGAAGGATTTTGAATTGTTCGAAGCGATAAGACATTTATCGATCATTAAAGAGGACCCCGCCACCAAACCCAAAGAAATACTGGAAGCAGAAGAAAAAATAGCTCAGATTTCATCAAATATGGGCCCAGCCAGCGAAATGGCCGGGATCAGAAATATGCACTGGTGGACAGTTGAGTACGGGCTGATAGGAACACTTAAAAACCCTAAAATTTACGGGGCCGGCCTTCTTTCGTCTATAGGTGAAAGTAAATGGTGCATGGGCGATCAGGTAAAGAAGGTTCCTTATTCAATAGATGCGTCCAAGGTTGAATTTGATATCACCAAGCCTCAGCCACAGCTGTTTGTTACCCCTGATTTCGCACAATTGAGTTTTGTACTTGAAGAATATGCTAATTCAATGGCCCTCAGAAATGGGGGATTGAGGGGAGTTCAGAAATTAATCGAATCAAAGAACCTGGGAACCATCGAACTGAGTACTGGTATCCAAATTTCAGGCAAGTTTACAGAGGTCATTGAAGATGATCGGTCAAGGCCTGTCTACCTTAAGACAACAGGACCAACAGCCCTTGCCTATAAAAACAAGGAATTAATAGGACATGATAAAAAATACCACAGCGAGGGATTTGGGTCTCCTGTAGGAAGATTAAAAGGGATCAATCTGGCCATTGAAGACATGTCGCCAACTGATCTGGAAGCCTATGGCATTTATGAAGGCAGGAAAACCCGTTTATTGTTTGAAGGAGGCGTATTGGTTGAAGGTGAGATTATTACCGGCAAACGAAACCTTCAAGGGAAGATCATTTTGATCTCTTTCAGAAACTGTACTGTTAGTTATAAAGAAGAGATTTTGTTCAATCCCGATTGGGGAGTTTATGATATGGCTATTGGCGAAAACGTTGTTTCAGCATTTTCAGGGATTGCTGATCCTAATTCATTTGGTCAACAGTTCGAAATTCCCAAGGAAAAAACGCATAAAATAAGTTATTCATTAAAGGAAAAAGATTTATTTGAACTTTATAGCCAGGTAAGGCTGATGCGTAAATCAAAGGGGATTGATCACAATATATTACAAAAAATATTCGGGCAGCTTAAAGAAAACTACCCGAATGATTGGTTGTTGGCTCTTGAAATATATGAATTGATCGGGCCTGGCCAAATGATGGATTTTAGAACCGAGGTTAAATCATATCTTGAGCAATTCTATCTTGATGATTCGGTAAAAAATCTAGTTCAAGACGGAATACGATTAATAGACGAATCAGAGATCTGATTTTTTAGATCTGTGAAACTCTTAATGTATTTACCATACCTTTATCATGCACAGGCATTGAGGTAAGGTTGATGACGAAATCACCTTTTTTAGCATAATTTCGTTCCAATGTGATCCTATTCAGATCTTCTACTGTTTCGTCAGTACTTACCATTCTATCGTAAAACTGAGCTTTCACTCCCCAAAGCAGATTTAATTGGGCCAGAATTCTGGGATTATCCGAAAAGGCAAGAATATTTGATTTGGGCCTTCTTGCAGAAATCTGAAAAGCGGTGTAACCGCTATTTGTCAAAGTGGTGATGGCTGCAGCTTCGATCTCATCGGCTAATTTTGCAGCATTGCTACAAACAGCCTTGGAGATATAGCGATCATTAATACAATTTACTCCTTGTACGTATCCTTCTATCAGTTCTGAATCTTCCACACTAACGATGATACTCCTCATCGCTTTGATGACCTCTAACGGATATTCTCCAACTGAAGTTTCTCCAGAAAGCATAACCGCGTCGGCACCATCCATAATGGAGTTGGCCACATCATTCACTTCTGCCCTTGTAGGAATCTGACTGGTAATCATGGATTCCATCATTTGAGTAGCGATAATAACCGGAATACGGGCTTCTTTGGCTTTTCTAACCAGCATCTTTTGAATGATCGGAACTTTTTGCATAGGAACTTCAACACCCAAATCTCCTCTGGCCACCATTATACCATCGCAATATGAGGTTAAATGATTGATATTTTCAACTGCTTCTGGCTTTTCGATCTTAGCGATTATCGGAATTTTATAACTTGATTTTTCTTTGATTAGATCACTTAGTTTGACGAGGTCCTCAGGAGTTCTGACAAAAGAAAGGGCCATCCAATCAACTTCCTGCTCAATAGCAAATATGGCATCTTTGATGTCTTTTTTGGTCAAAGCAGGTAAGGAAATTTTAGTATTCGGAAGGTTTACCCCTTTTTTTGATTTCAGAGGGCCGCCTCTCAACACTTTAACATTCACTTTGCTGTCTCTGTCTGTGTCGATTACTTCGAAAAGCAACTTCCCATCATCTACAAGGATCTTTTCACCTTTTTCCACGTCCTTTGGGAAGTTCTGATAGGTCATAAAGGCTTTTTCTTTTGTTCCCGTGCATTTGACTGTCGTGAATTCAAAATTGTCGCCTTTTTTTAACATAACGCCATCTTCCATTACACCAACCCTTAGTTTTGGTCCTTGAAGATCGGCCAGAACGGCAACATTATAGTTGTTTTCTTTATTCAATTCACGGATATACCTGATTTTCTCCTTTACGTCTTCATAATCCGCGTGCGAAAAATTGACTCTGAATACATTGACACCGGCAACCATTAGTTCTTTAATCTTAGCCTTTGTAGCTATAGCTGGGCCCAGGGTGGCAACAATTTTCGTTTTTTTTCTTTTCTTCATTCTTAAAAAATTAAATTATCCCTTGATTTTAAATCCATAGGGTCTATGGCATATGATGCCATAATATTATTTATCTTGTTGATGTTGACAAGCGTTGAGCTTAATTCAATATCATCTTTTAAACCAGTGATCTTTATAAAATAGTCCACTTTTTTCTTTTCGGGAATTAAGTAAGAAATTTTAGTTTCTTCAAGAAATAAATTACTACCTCCCTCGGTTACGTTTTCAGTGAAAACATGCTTATTCGCAATTAAAGACCATGATGTAAATGCTGTTTCGTCCTCAAATTTGTACAAAGGGAAACTGCAATTCCTGAATTGAAAATCAAGATCGTCCTTAAAACGTCTCAATTGAATATTTAAATGGCCGTTCAAGAAATAAGCCATTCTATAGTCAGATAAAATAGAATGGATCCCGATCAGATCATAATCATGATCAAATTCAAAATCAATACAATGAATTTTTGACACTATAGTTAGTTTGAAACAAACATTTTTGCAAAAATAGAGATAGTTTTGGTAAAACAGCTCAAAATTTTTCGAAATCGATTGAAAATAGATAGATTATGTATTTATCACCTAATCGGTTAACGCTCTATTTGATCCTTTAATTTATAATAAGCTCTTTTAGATGCAATTTCTTCCGCCTTCTTTTTTGAAGTGGCACGGCCCTTTGATACGAGATCTTGATCAATGAATAATTTTACACTAAAATGTTTTAAAATATCATTGCCGGTATCTTCATAGACATTGTACTTAATTCTTTTTTTATTCTTCTGGCTCCATTCGATCAATACGCTTTTATAGCTGGTTATTTTACCTTCGAGCCTTTCAATATCCACATAGGGTTCTATTACAAATCTATAAATAAATTTTTCGGTAAAGGAATAGCCTCTATCTGAATGAATGGCTCCAATCAATGCCTCGAAGAGGTTTCCATGGATGTTGTCACCAAAATTTGCATTTGGAATAGAACTTTCTACGAATTTGATCAGGTTCAGGTCTTTGCCCAATTCGTTTAAGTGCTCACGGCTCACTATTTTTGACCGCATTTGTGTTAAATAGCCTTCATCTGCGGAAGGAATTTTTTTGAAAAGGTAGTGAGCAATAACGGCACCCAATATGGCATCTCCTAAAAATTCAAGACGTTCATAATTTTTAGGGCTTCCGCTTTTTTTTATTTTTTTAAGCGAGCTATGCGTAAATGCTTCTTTATAAAAATCAACCTTTCTGGGCCGGTATCCCAAAACTTTCTTTATCGCAACAATAAATTCTTCATCCTTAGCAGAATGAGAACTTGTTATTTTGCGAATTAGATTCATTCAGAGTTAATCTTCGTATTTTCTAAATAAGATACAAGCATTATGGCCACCAAAACCAAATGTATTGCTCATGGCTACCTTAACATCTCTTTTTTGAGCCTTATTAAAAGTAAGGTTCAATTTTGGATCAATCTGATCATCATCAGTAAAATGATTGATTGTGGGAGGAACAATACCATATTTTATCGATAAGATAGAAGCGATGGCTTCAATGGCTCCGGCAGCCCCCAATAAGTGACCAGTCATTGATTTTGTAGAGTTTATATTCAGTTTATAGGCACTTTCACCAAAAACTGCTTGAATTGCTTTCAATTCGGCCACATCTCCCAACGGAGTTGAAGTTCCGTGCATATTGACAACATCAACTTCTTCAGGGCTTATTTCAGCATTTTTTAAACAGTTAAGCATAACATTTTTTGCTCCCCTTCCTTCGGGGTGTGGTGCCGTAATGTGATGAGCATCTGCAGAAAGCCCCCCACCAATGACTTCAGCGTAAATCTTTGCGCCTCTTGCTTTTGCGTGTTCAAGTTCTTCAAGGATCAAAGCTCCTGCTCCTTCTCCAAGAACAAATCCGTCTCGATCTTTGTCAAATGGCCGAGAAGCTGTTTTAGGATCATCATTTCTCGTTGACAGTGCATGCATGGCATTAAAACCACCCATACCTGAAATCGCAACCGCAGCTTCAGAACCTCCAGTTACGAAGACGTCTGCCTGACCCAAACGAATATAATTTAAAGAATCAATGATCGAGTTGGCTGATGATGCACAGGCCGAAACTGTTGTAAAGTTAGGACCCTGTAGATTATGTTTGATCGAGATTTGCCCCGGGGCGATGTCAGCGATCATTTTTGGTATAAAAAATGGATTGAAGCGCGGAGTACCATCTCCGCTTGCATAGTTGAGGACTTCATTTTGAAAGGTTTCAAGGCCTCCTATTCCTGCACCCCAAATTACTCCAATTCGGGAAGTATCCTCTTTCTCAAGGTCAAGGCCAGAATCGGCAATTGCCTCGTCCGCGACCACCATGGCGTATTGAGTAAACCTATCCATTTTACGAGCTTCTTTTCTGTCTATAAAATCAGTAACATTAAAGTTTTTAAGCTCGCAGGCAAACTGGGTCTTAAAATTAGAAGCATCAAAATAGGTTATGGGAGCAGCACCACTAACACCGTTAGCCAGTCCTTTCCAATATTCTTCAACAGAATTTCCTATCGGGGTCAAAGCCCCTAACCCTGTCACAACAACCCGTTTTAATTCCATCTTTAAAGGTTTAATTATAAAAACAAGAAATTACGAGCCGTTTCCAATTTGGAAAAGCTCGTAATTTTATAGGTAAAGTATAAATTTATTTAGCTTCTTCAATATAGCTAATAGCCTGACCAACAGTTCCGATATTTTCTGCTTGGTCATCTGGAATCTGGATATCAAATTCTTTTTCAAACTCCATAATTAACTCAACTGTATCCAATGAATCCGCTCCTAAGTCGTTGGTAAAGTTAGCTTCAATAGTAACTTCGTTTTCGTCCACTCCTAATTTATCAACGATAATGGCTTTAACTCTTGATGCAATGTCTGACATAATTTTTTAATTTTAAATTTAAATATTGCTGCAAAAATAATATATTTTAACTTCAAATGAGTAAAAAGTAAAAAAAAGTTAAACAAGAGCAAAAAGACAAATACTTTCTGTTTTGTTTTTTCAATCTGATTTTTATTCTTTTTTTTGCTAATTACCCTAAAAACAACAATTATGCTCAGGATAATCATTTTTGCCTCAGGCTCCGGAACTAATGCCCAGAATATCATTGAGTATTTTAAAAACAGCACCTTGGCTAAGGTGAGTTATGTCTTAAGCAATAATGCAAATGCAGGTGTTTTGGATAGGGCGAAAAGATTAAATATACCTTATAAGGTCTTTACTAAAAATGAAATGGGGACAGATTCCTTTTTAAATTTTTTAAAGGAGAATGCCGATTTTATCGTGCTCGCCGGATTTCTGCTAAAGATCCCTGATGAGGTGATTGCGCTTTTCCCAAATTCTATAGTAAATATTCATCCGGCACTGCTTCCCAAATATGGCGGAAAGGGGATGTATGGCATGCATGTCCACAAGGCTGTTGTCGCCAACAAAGAGCCAGAAACAGGTATCACTATACATTACGTCAATGAACGTTATGATGAAGGAGCTGTTATTTTTCAAAAAGCAGTAGCATTGGACCACAATGATAGCCCTGCTGATGTGGCGGCTAAAATTCATGTTTTGGAACAGGAAAATTTCCCTAAGGTTATTGAAAACATATTAAAAACGATCGATGAGGGTTAATGTATATACCGATGGAGCCTGTAGTGGAAACCCGGGCAAAGGTGGATATGGTATTATTATGGAATGGGTTGGAAAACCTTATATAAAAGAATTCTCAGAAGGGTTCAGGATGACTACGAATAACAGGATGGAGTTACTGGCTGTCATTGTGGCGCTCGAACAGCTTAAAAAAGAAGGAATCCATGTGATGGTGTATTCGGATTCCAAATATGTTGTGGACTCCATCGAGAAGGGATGGGTGTTTAACTGGGTCAAAAAGGGATTCAAAGACAAGAAGAACGCCGATCTTTGGCGCAGGTTCTTAGTGGTCTATAAAAAGCACAAGGTCAGATTTCATTGGATCAGAGGTCATAATGAGCATCCTCAAAATGAACGTTGCGACCAACTCGCTGTAAATGCTATAAAAAAAGAAACGCTTCAGGTAGATGAAGGGTTTGAACTTTCTCAAAATAATATAGCAGGAAAGCTAGATATATAAGACTGATTTATTTCATCTTATTCATACTGGATCCAGTCATTCAAATGCTCATAGAAGTAGTAATCATTTGTGTGAATCGTATGAAACGATTTACCGGAAGCACTAATGAACTCCATGACAGGAGGATCATTCTTCTTACCCAGAGGATATACTTTAAGATGATCTTTTATATTTTTGAGACAAAAAAACTTAACTTATTGAGATATCGCTAAGATAAGCAATTCGTCATTTTGATCGTAAAGGTATAACTCCTTTTTTATGACCTTAAATCGGGCGATGCTGGGTAAATTCTTAAAAAACACATCTTCAACGCTCATGTCTGGGCAAAGTTTTCTGGTAGCACCTGCAGGGCCAAAGCTCAAAGTGTTTTCAGAAATGGTATAGGTGGAAAAATAATTGTTACAGCCGGCAAAACCATAAACTTTGGCGTCTTTTTTTTCAAAGATCAATGTAGGTGAAGTGCTTAGTTGTTGCAATCCTTTAATTTTGATAACAGTCCATTCTTTCATTAAGTCAGTATCACCAAAAGAGGGGGTTTTAGAGATGACATTTTTCAATTCATACCTTAGAGATGAGGCGTCAGCGGCAGGATTGGGTACAGGGATTTCATTAACCAATAATTCATAAGTATAACCTTCTTCGTAATCGAACCCTTCTATTTGATCATAAAAATAAGTCCATTGGTCATCAGGATTTTCTTTTACGAGCATACAAGATTGAGGACCAACTCCAACGCAATTTTCTAGGTGGTCAGCGACAATTAATATTTTTGATTGTACCTCGGTATGTGAAGTACAAGCGATGATCATCAAAAAGAACAAATATTTCATAAGTATAACAGTTTAAGATAGCATTGTTTTAGCTTTAAGAAGCGCCTCGATAAATTGATCAATTTCCGTCTTTGTATTATAAAATGAGAAGGAGGCACGAACTGTGCCAGGAATTTTATAATAATCCATAATGGGTTGGGCGCAATGATGTCCCGTTCTCACGGCAATTCCTAATTTATCTATAATCGATCCGATATCATAAGGATGAATTCCTTCTATATTAAAGGAAATCACTGCGGCCTTTTTTTCTGAAGTACCATAAAGGATCACCTTGTCAATTTCTAATAGCTTGTTTGTGGCGTATTGAAGCAGCTCATTTTCGTAAGCAGCAATCTGATCAAAGCCTATTCCATTCATATAATCAAGGGCCACTCCAAAAGCTATAACCCCTGCAATATTAGGTGTTCCCGCTTCAAATTTATGAGGCAGGTCGGCATAAGTAGTTTTTTCAAAAGTCACCTCACTGATCATTTCGCCACCCCCTTGATAAGGAGGTAACTTGTTCAGCCAGCTTTCTTTCCCGTAGATCATACCGACACCGGTAGGCCCGCAAAGTTTGTGTGCTGAGCAGGTATAGAATTCACAATCAAGTGCTTGCACATCTGGTTTAATATGCGGCGTAGCTTGCGCTCCGTCTATCAAAACAGCTGCTCCAAAATAATGGGCCCTGTCAATGATCTTTTTGATCGGATTAATGGTTCCCAACGCATTGGAAACATGATTGACAAAAACCAATTTGGTTTTTTTGGAAAGGAGGTTTTCATAAGCTTTCATGTCCAATTCTCCTTTGTGTGTCATCGGGATAACCTTTAGCTCCGCACCTGTTCTTTCACAAAGCATTTGCCAGGGGACTATGTTGGAATGGTGTTCTAAAGCTGAGACAATGATCTCATCTCCTTTTTTTAGTAAAGAGGTAAAGCCTGTAGCCACCATATTAATCCCATGCGTAGTGCCTGAAGTCAATATGATTTCATGTGATTTGGCTGCATTAAAATGATCTTTGATTTTAATGCGGGCCTCTTCATAGGCATTTGTGGCTTCCTGGCTTAAGGTATGAACTCCACGATGGATGTTGGCATTATAATTACTGTAATAGTCGACAATGGCATCTATCATCACCTGTGGCTTCTGTGAAGTAGCAGCATTGTCAAAATACACCAATGGTTTCCCATTGACCTTGCGATTTAGAATAGGAAAATCCTCTCTTATTTTATCTACGTCGAACATATTTAATTTAGAATCATTCAAAATACAAATATACGACAGTAAGGCGGCAAGGCCTTAATAAATGAATTGAAAAATTTGTTATTTTTACGCGAGCCATCAGAATCGTTTCGGAATGAAAAAATTGCTTAAGTATCTATTAATTATTGTGTTGATTGTTTTTTTGTGCTTAATATATTTATATTATCCGGCACTAAATATTGTTACCGGTTACGCAAGTAAGAATATGGCCTCGGGTATTTTCCTGGCTAAGCGAGATCAGTTGTCCATGGAAAAACAGGATAACGGGTTTTTACCCATCAATTTTGCGAGTTATGCCATCGATGATGAAGGAAAGTCGGTCAGTTCATCAATCTTTGGCCTGATGAAAAGAAAAGCGGTTTACATAGAAGGATTGGGTGCCATTCTGGTGAACGACACCTATGATCCTGCCACTAAATTTGAGGTTCCAAACCGATTTGTGTATGAAAGCAGCTTGGCATATCCATATGGAGACTTGCCTCAAAGGGATACTGTTTTTAATGAAGTGAATTATGAGAAGCTTCAAATGGCGGTCAACAGCTCTTTTGATCCGGTTGGGGAAAAAAAGCAGCAAACA